>JACCQS010000132.1 GCA_013814015.1 Geodermatophilaceae bacterium
TTGGTTCGCGTCTGGATTGCCGGAGTCTGCTTGGTCCGACGCCGCCGAGAATCACCTCGGCGAGGAGAACGTGCCCGTGGTCGCGAGCACCGCATCGATCGAACCCGCTGCATTCTAGGCGTCGAACAGAGTCTGCGCCGCAGAAGGGGGCGCGACACCTGCCGCCGCAGCTCCAGCGGTGCCTTTCGGTGGGCTGATCCCGAGGTGTTCCCAGGCCGTACGGGTGGCCACTCGCCCGCGTGGTGTACGGATGAGCAGACCGGCGCGTACGAGAAAGGGCTCGCACACCTCCTCGACGGTCTGGGCCTCCTCGCCCACCGCGACGGCAAGGGTCGCGATCCCCACCGGACCCCCGTCGAAGCGTCCTACCAGAGCCCGCAGTACCGCCTGGTCGAGACGGTCCAGTCCGAGGTTGTCGACATCGAACAGTGCCAGCCCCTGGCGGGCGATCGAGACGTCGACGATGCCATCGGCGCGCACCTCGGCGAAATCACGAACCCGGCGCAGCAGTCGGTTGGCGATCCGCGGCGTTCCGCGGGAGCGGCCGGCGATCTCCACTGCGCCGTCCGGGCGCAGATCCACTCCGAGCAACCGGGCGCTGCGTTGCAGCACTTCGACGAGTTCGGTCGGGTCGTAGAACTCCATGTGCCCGACGAAGCCGAACCGGTCCCGCAGCGGCCCGGTCAGCAAACCGGCTCTGGTGGTAGCGCCCACCAGAGTGAACGGCGCAACCTCGAGCGGGATCGCCGTCGCACCGGGGCCCTTGCCGACGACCACGTCGACCCGGAAATCCTCCATCGCCACGTAGAGCAATTCCTCGGCAGGGCGGGCGATCCGATGGATCTCGTCGATGAACACGATGTCGCCGGGCCCGAGGTTTGTCAGCAGGGCGGCGAGGTCTCCGGCGCGCTCGATCGCTGGGCCACTGGTCACCCGCAGCACGGCTCCGAGCTCGGCGGCGATGATCATCGCCAGGCTGGTCTTACCCAATCCGGGGGGCCCGGACAGCAGGACATGATCTGGCGGCCGGGAACGACGCCGGGCGCTTTCCAGCAGCAGATCGAGTTGACCGCGGACCTTGGGCTGACCGATGAACTCCTCCAGCCGCCGGGGTCGCAGCGAGGTCTCGATGTCACGGTCCTCGGCCGCGGCGTACGGCGACACCGGCGCATCCGGGGACAGCGGGGCTTCGGGTGGTACCGGCGCTGCGCCGCTCACAGGCGGTCCAGACTTGACAGTGCTTGGC
Organism: Geodermatophilaceae bacterium; assembly: GCA_013814015.1. Lineage (GTDB taxonomy): Bacteria > Actinomycetota > Actinomycetes > Mycobacteriales > Geodermatophilaceae > JACCQS01. Next base: position 1,247 of record JACCQS010000132.1, read on the forward strand.
GGAGAAGTACTCCCACCTCGACACTGTCTCCTCGCTCGATCCGCTCCTCAGCCTCCGGGGTTACTGCGGTTACGGCTGCCTCGGCCTCGCGCGGATTCCAGCCGAGACCGAGCAGGGCCTGCATGAGGGATCGCCGCCAGCCCGGCTCTCCGGGCACCGAGGCCGCCATGCCCGCAGCCGGCCCCGAGCCGGTCTCCGGTCCGGCACCGAGCCGATCCTTGAGATCGATCAGCAGCCGCTCGGCGCCCTTCTTGCCGATTCCGGGCACCTGGGTCAGGACGGCGACATCGCTGCTGGCCACCGCCCGGCGGATGGCGGCCGGGCGGTGGATGGCTAGGACCGCCTGAGCCAACCGGGGCCCCACCCCGCTGGCGGTCTGCAGTAACTCGAACAAGCTCCGCTCGTCATCGTCGACGAAGCCGTACAGAGTGAGCGAGTCCTCGCGTACGACCAGACTCGTGGCCAGACGGGCGGGCGTGCCGGTGCGCAGTGTGGCCAGAGTGCTCGGCGTACAGGACACCGCCAGGCCCACTCCCCCGACATCGACGACGGCAAGGTCCGGTCCAACAGCGCTGACCACACCGCTGAGGTGAGCGATCACCGTCGCGCACCCCAGGCGCCAGCGGGCAGGGCGCCCGACAGGCCGGTGCCGGCAAGGGCCCGGCGCTGCAACGCTGCTCCCCGCCAGGCATGACAGATCGCGAGCGCCAACGCGTCCGCGGCATCGGCCGGACGCGGCGGCTGGGCCAGGGTGAGCAGCCGGGTCACCATTGCGGTCACCTGTGCCTTGTCGGCGTTTCCGGAACCGGTGACCGCGGCCTTGACCTCGCTCGGCGTGTACATCGCCACCGGAACCCCCGCGCGCGCGGCGGCCAGGATGGCAACTCCCGCGGCCTGACCGGTGCCCATGACCGTACGGACGTTGTGCTGGCTGAACACTCGCTCCACGGCGAGCACCTCGGGCTGGTAGGTCATGATCAGGACCGCGATCGCATCGGACAACTCCAGGAGTCGCTGTCCCAGCTCAGCGGTTGGCGGGGTCCGCAACACCGCATAGGTGATGGCGCGAGGTGGCCGACCGGGAGACCCGTCGATGACCGCGTAGCCGCATCGGGTCAGACCGGGGTCGATGCCGAGTACGCGCACGAGACCTCCTGAGCTGACCGGGCGGACAAGAATACGAACACGTGTTCGACACGCTAGCCGCCCAACCCCCCGACGCCCGCATGACACGCCCAGCGAGCTTCGATCACCCGAGCCAGAGGCAGAACGGGTGCCCGACCGGGTCGAAGCAGACGCGGACATCCTCCTGTGGCTGAGAATCGGCAAGGGTGGCCCCGCAGGCCGTTGCGTGAGCCGCCGCGCTCTCGAGATCCTCGACCCGGATCTCGAGATGCAGCATCATCTGCTGTTCGCCAGGTGCAGGGGGCCAGACGGGCCGCACATAGGAGGTCTCGGTCTGGAAGGACAGAGTCGCTCCATCGGTGGGATTCTTCAGCACGACCCAGTCCGGCTCTTCGGCTCGGATCTCCCAGCCCAGCAGCTCCGCGTAGAAGCGCGCCAGAGCGCCAGGGTCCGGGGCGCCGATGTTGACCGTCGTCAGCTCCAGCACCGGAATCTGGCCCATCAGCCGACCGAGGCCAGAACTTCGTCGCTGACATCGAAGTTGGCATAGACGTTCTGCACGTCGTCACAGTCCTCGAGGGCATCGATCAGCCGGAACACCTTGGGTGCAGCGGCCTCGTCGAGTTCGATCTGCACACTGGGCAAGAAGGATGCCTCGGCGGAGTCGTAGTCGATGCCGGCGCCGACCAGGGCGGTCCGTACGGCGACCAGGTCGGTCGGTTCACTGACCACCTCGAAGGCGTCCCCGAGGTCGTTGACCTCCTCGGCCCCTGCGTCGAGTACCGCGGCGAGCACGTCGTCTTCGTCGACCTCTTCGCCCGCCGTCCCTTCCTTGGGTACGAGCACCACGCCCTTGCGGTTGAACAGGTAGGCCACCGAGCCGGGGTCAGCCATCGAGCCGCCGTTCCGGGTCATCGCCGTACGGACCTCGGAGGCGGCCCGGTTGCGGTTGTCGGTGAGGCACTCGATCAGCACCGCCACGCCGCTGGGCCCGTAACCCTCGTAGGTGATGGTCTGCCAGTCGGCGCCCCCGTCCTCCAAGCCGGCGC
>JACCQS010000139.1 GCA_013814015.1 Geodermatophilaceae bacterium
TGTTCGACGACGTACCGGACCCGGTCTGAAAGACGTCGATCGGGAAATGCGTGTCCCATTTCCCGCGCGCGACCTCGGCAGCGGCGTCGTGGATCGCAGTGGCCTTGGCCGGATCGAGCCGGCCGGATTCCCCGCGCAAGCGAGCACTAGCACCCTTGATCGAGGCGATCGCGCCGATGAGTTCGCGGTCGATCCGCTGGCCGGAGACCGGGAAGTTGTCGACAGCGCGCTGAGTCTGGGCACGGTATTTGGCTTGTGCCGGTACGGCGACCTCGCCCATCGAGTCGCGCGCCATTCGCACGCCCTCGCCGTGAGCCGGTTGGACCGTCTGCTCGACCACATTCACTCCTCAATCACCCTGGGTGCCTGCCCGCCGACTCTAATGAAGAACTCACATCACCAGAGGTACGCGGTAATTCCATTCGTCCCAGGCACCGTCTATCGTGTGGCTCCGAGCCCTCTTTGGACCTGACCTTTGGGACTTCAAGCAGTCGGATCGGAGAAACTTTCACATGAGCCAGCCCCCGTACGGCCAAGGCGGCTACGACCCAAATCAAGGTGGGTATGACCCGAATCAGGGATACCCCCAAGGTGGCGGTCAACATGGCGGTGCTCAACCGCCGAGTCCGGGGTACGGCCAGCCAGGCGCGGGTCAGCAGGGCGGCCCGGGGTACGGCCAGCCAGGCGCGGGTCAACCGCCGAGTCCGGGGTACGGCCAGCCAGGGGCGGGTCAACCGCCGAGTCCGGGGTACGGCCAGCCGGCCGCTGGCTACCAGCCGGGTGGCTACGACCCCAATCAGGGTGCGGGATACGGCGCGCCAGGTGGCTATGGCCAGCCGCCGAAGAAGAACAACACGAACCTGATCATCGCTGCGATCTTCGCAACCGTACTCATCATCGGCGGTGGCGTGAGCGCCTTCCTGCTGCTGAATGACGATGACCCGGTCACGACGGCCACCACCAGCGAGCCGCCGACCGACGACACCGGTGAAGCCAGCACCGAGCCGACCGAGGGCAGCACGGAATCCAGCGACGGCGGCGGGGACATTCCGGACGCCACCTCACCGGAGGGACTGGGGGACGATCCCGTATTCGACGCACTCGCCCAGGATTGTTTCGAAGGGGACATGGTCGCCTGTGACGATCTGTTCATCCAGTCGCCGGTCGGCTCGGAGTACGAGGCATACGGGAACACCTGCGGGAACCGAGTGCCCGAGGACGAGGTCGCCGGCCGGAACTGCGTCGTCATCTTCCCGTGACGGTCATCTCACCGCGCCCAGCCTGATCTTCGACCTATTCGATGGGGTACGGTCGCGCGCGTGTCGATGCCTCCTAACCAACCGCCGATCGGCGGATATCCCCCATCAGGTGATGCCGGGTACAACCAGCAGGGCGGGCAGCCGGGCTCGGGTGGGCAGTCCCAGAGTGGATGGTCTGCCGGCAGTCCCGATCCGACCCAGCAGTACGGCCAGCCGGCTTACGGCGACCAGGGCGGGTACCAGCCGACCGCGCAGTTCCCGCAGGCTCAGGCAGGGTACGGCCAGCCGGCTGCAGCGCCGTGGGGCCAGCAGCCTGGTTATCCGGATCAGGGCGGCTACGGCGGACCCGGCGGTCCGCCACCGGCGAAGCAGTCCCCGCTCCCATGGATCATCGGAGGGCTCGTGCTGCTCCTCGTACTCGGTGGAGTAGGTCTGTTCTTCTGGCTCAAGGACGACGATTCGTCGTCGGTGGCCACCAGTACGTCGACGGTGTCCGTGACCTCCTCGGAGGAGACCACCGAGGAGTCGACCGAGGAAACCACCGAAGAGGAGACCACCGAGGAGAGCACGGAGGAGAGCACGGATCCCTCCGAGCCCACGCCGGAGACGGGTCCGCCGCCGCCCGCCGGCGCCGCCGCGCCCACCGGCAGCGGAGACGCAGCCACCGACGAATTCTCTGCGAACTGTTTCGCGGGCGACATGGCGGAGTGTGACTCGCTGTACTTCGCCGCTCGCAACCCTGACGATCAGGGCGCGGCACTTCCCGGTCTGGAAGCCTTCTTCGACTACGGCTACAACTGCGGGCAGCGTCTACCCGACGACGAGATCCAAGACCGCAAGTGTGTCGACATCTGGCCGGACGCCTGACGCCTGACCCGCCACGCCACGTCCGTAGCCGGCAGCGGGCCGGCTAGACATCGGAGACTCGGATGACTCAACCTCCCTACGGCGCAGGCCCTGACCCGTATCAGCAGCCGCCCGCTCAGGGCGGATATGGGACTCCTCCGCCGGGCGGGTACGCGGCTCTCCGCCGGGCGGGTACGCGGCTCCTCCGCCGGGTGTCTACGGCGCTGCACCCCAGGGCGGGGTTCCCCAAGGGGTCGGCCCGTATGGCGCTCCGCCGCCGAAATCCAGGACCGGCTTGATCATCGCGGCCGTTGTCGCCGCTGTGGCCATCGCGGCAGTCATTGTGGCCGTGCTGCTGGTCAACGAGACACCTGATCCGAGCCCGCTGGTTCAGGGCGACGATCCGGCGTTGAACCAGATGGCACAGAGCTGTTTCGACGGCGAGATGGCCGAATGCGACCAGCTGTACCGCCTTTCGCCGTTGGGCTCGGAGTACGAGTCCTACGGAAACACCTGTGGTGGGCGGATTGACGAGGCAGACGTGCGGCTGCGGCTGTGCGTGGACATCTTCTAGGGCGACGGCGGCGAGGGACCGACGTCGCCTGCTCGGTTGCTGTCGGGAACTAGCGTTCGCCGATCGCGGTGTAGGCGCGCTCGGCCGGACCGGTGTAGAGCTGTCGCGGGCGGCCGATCTTGGTGGCCGGATCGGCGATCATCTCCCGCCATTGCGCGATCCAGCCGGGCAGCCGGCCGATGGCGAACAGCACGGTGAACATTCTGGTCGGAAAGCCCATCGCCCGGTAGATCAGTCCGGTGTAGAAATCGACATTCGGATACAGCTTGCGTTCGATGAAGTAGTCGTCAGACAGTGCCACTTCCTCGAGTTGGCGGGCTAGGTCGAGGAGTTCGTTACCGCTACCGAGACGGTCGAGGATCTCGTCGGCGGTCTTCTTCACGATGGCCGCCCGCGGGTCGTAGTTCTTGTAGACCCGGTGACCGAACCCCATCAGCTTCACGCCGGGTTCCTTGTTCTTGACCCGCTTGACGAAGCTGTCGATGTCCCCACCGTCGGCGGCGATGCCTTCGAGCATCTCGAGGACAGACTGGTTGGCGCCACCATGCAACGGGCCGAACAGGGCGTTGATCCCGGCCGATACCGAGGCGAACAGGTTGGCGTGACTGGACCCGACGAGCCGTACGGTCGAGGTCGAACAGTTCTGCTCGTGGT
>JACCQS010000154.1 GCA_013814015.1 Geodermatophilaceae bacterium
GTGTCAGCGCCTCGCCTGTCGGAATGAAAGCAACCTCGGCCTAGGTCCAGCGCGCCTTAAGAGGTGACGCAGGCCCCCGCCGCAGTGACACTGAGGTCGGAGGTGAGTCACGTGCATGCCAGCGTCGAGAAGCATCGCCCCGAGATCGTGGAGCTCTGCGGCCAGTACGGCGTGCGCACCCTCGATGTCTTTGGCTCGGCCACCACCGACGACTTCGACGAGGAACGGAGCGACGTCGATCTCTTGGTCGAGTTCTCCCGCGACGTGCCAGGCATGAGCGGGCTGCGGCAGTACTTCGGTTTCAAGGAAGCACTCGAGAAGCTGCTGGGACGCTCGGTTGACCTCGTCGAGGGCGAGCTCGAGAACCCGTACCTCCGGCGAAGCGTTGAACAAACCCGAGAGCCCCTGTTCCGCCTCGTGAGCTAGGCGTCGGCGTCTGGGACGCCGAGTGCGCTGCCAGCCCTTGGATCGGCGCAAAGCTCGCGTCCGAACCGAGCGACCTCCCGTACCAGGCGAGCGCCCTCCGGTACGACGCAGGTGCATCTCCCGTGCGACCCGGGCGACTCCCGTACCAGGTGACTGACCTCCGGTACGACGCGAGCGAACCTCCGGTACGACGCTAAGGACCCCCCGAGCTGTTCGACCACCTCCGCAAATCCAACTGACGGCACGTGATCTGACCGATCCCACTCATACTCCCGCCGAACCTCCCGTGTCCCTGACCTGCGGGTTTCATCGGAACCGGCCTTTCGCCGACCCAAGCCTGCGGGCCGAAGGGCGGGTACGGGAGGAAAACGGGAGGTCGCTGAGGACCCTGGCAGGCATGGCATTACAACTCTGCGGCTACGGGCGCCGCGCAACGGGAAGGCACTCAGATGACCGAACTGTTCGAATCGCGCACTCGCGTGGCAGTTGAGTCCATGGACGTGGTGTAGGACGGCCTCGGCGACGAGCGTGTCGTGAGGACGTAGAAGACGGCCACCGCGTGATCCTTCAAGAGTCCCTGCGAAAGCACTCTGAAGGAGATCGACACGATGACCGTCCCTGCCAGTATCGACCCTGCCCGGCTGTTGTCCGAGCACCTCGAGCGCGCCGAGCCCGATGCGTTGCGCGCCATGCTCCAGACCTTTATCGAGGCGCTGATGGGCGCGGAGGCCGACGCGATCTGCGGCGCCCCTTACCGATCGCGTAGCGACGAGCGGGTCAATTCCCGCAACGGCTATCGGCTGCGGGAGTGGGACACCCGCGCTGGCACGGTGGACCTCGCGATCCCGAAGTTGCGGTCGGGGTCGTATTTCCCGGACTGGCTACTCGAGCGGCGAAGGCGTGCCGAACGGGCCCTCACGACGGTGGTCGCGACCTGCTACTTGCTCGGGGTATCGACTCGGCGGATGGAGAAGCTGGTCCAGACGCTGGGCATCACGAGCCTGTCCAAGAGCCAGGTCAGTGTGATGGCCAGAGAACTCGACGAGCACGTCGAGTCTTTCCGCAGCCGTCCGCTTGACGCCGGCCCGTACACGTTCATCGCAGCTGACGCGTTGGTCCTCAAGGTCCGTGAAGGCGGCCGGGTCGTGAACGTCCACGCGCTACTGGCCACCGGCGTCAACGCCGACGGGCACCGCGAAATTCTTGGCCTGCAGGTCACCTCCGCCGAGGATGGCGCCGGCTGGCTCGCCTTCTTCCGTGACCTGACCACCCGCGGCCTCGACGGCGTCAAGCTGGTCACCTCCGACGCGCACACCGGCCTAGTCGCCGCGATCGGCGCGACCCTGCCCGGCGCCTCGTGGCAACGCTGCCGCACGCACTACGCCGCGAACCTGATGAGCGCCACGCCCAAGAGCAGCTGGCCGTGGGTCAAGACGCTGCTGCACAGCGTCTACGACCAGCCCGACGCGACCTCCGTACACGCCCAGTACGAGCGGATCCTCGATGCCCTCACCCTCAAGCTCCCCGCGGTCGCCGAGCACCTGGAGACCGCCCGCCCGGACGTGCTGGCCTTCACCGCCTTCCCCAAGGAGATCTGGCGCCAGATCTGGTCCAACAATCCTCAAGAACGCCTCAACCGCGAGATCCGCCGCCGCACCGACGTCGTCGGAATCTTCCCCGATCGAAACTCCCTCGTGCGCCTGGTCGGCGCGGTGCTCGCCGAACAACACGACGAATGGACCGAAGGCCGCCGCTACCTCGGCCTGGACGCCCTAGCCCGCTCCCACACGACCACCGTCATCCACAGCGCCACCAACACCGCGCTTCCCGCCGCCTGCGAGGCCATCAATGCCTGAGACCCCAAACAGTGAGGACCCGCTGCGTGACGGCTCGGTCACGGCTACCAGCTGCCCGATCTGCGCCAGTCCGCTGATCGGCCGAGCCGACCAGCGATTCTGCAGCCCGGCCTGCCGGCAGGCAGCCCACCGCCGACGCACCAGACCGCCAGCAATCCCAACCACAGTGGCCACCGGCCGCTCACGACGCGAACACACGATCTACGAATGCGACGACTGCGGCCAACGCCTCACCGGCCAGCAGTGGTGCCCCGACTGTCAACGACCCTGCCGCCGCATCGATTTCGGCGGACCCTGCCCCAACTGCGGCGAAGCCGTCACAATCACCGACCTCATCGAGGCGCCGATGCCCTAACCTGCCGACACCGGATCATGTGGTGACCGCTTCACACACCACCTCCGTGGACTTGACCCATTGACCAGCGCCCGTCCCCGTAATCTTCGATTAGCCAGGTGATTGCACTCCCACAAGTGCGGACAACAAACCGGACCTCAGCGTCGGTCAATTCGGAGTCGGCGTAACGGCCGTGACCGGCACCAGGAACCTGGCTCCGGTAGCCTTGAAGCTGCCCAAATATCCTCCCGAGTAGCTTGGTCCAACCCGGCAGCCCAGCAAAGAGCTGAGTGACGT
>JACCQS010000178.1 GCA_013814015.1 Geodermatophilaceae bacterium
CGATCACGTCACGCAAGGACACCGGCTGCGGCCCGCCGAGGTACAGGGTTTGGCCCTGTGCTTCGGGGCGCTCGATCGCCGCGACCGCGTACGAAGCGACGTCGCGGGCGGCGACCATCGAGTGCTGGCGCCGACCGTCCCCGATGAGCATGACGGGTTGACCAGCAAGGGCCGGACCGCCGACGACCGCCGGGATCCAGGTGTCCATGAACAGATTCGGTTGCAACACGGTCCAGCCCATGCCGCTGGTAGGCAACCGCTGCTCGGTCTGGCCCTTGGCCCTGAGGAATGGAATGGGGTGCTCGGGGTCGGCGCCGAGCGCTGAGGTGAAGACGAAGTGCCGCACGCCCGCGGCTGCGGCGGCTTCGATCAGCTTGGCATTGCCCGCGTCATCCACCGACGCGACCGTGTCCTCCCCTCCCCGGCTGACTGAGTTCGCCGTGGTCACCACCGCGTCGACACCGTCGCAGGCCGCGACGAGTGACTGGGCATCTTTCAGATCGCCGGTGCTGGGCTGGGCGCCCGCCGAGACCAACTGCTCGTAAGCCGAACCGGGACGGACCAGAATCCGCACCTGCTGACCGTTGTCGAGCAGCTTCCGCGCGATCAGCCCGCCTAGCTGACCGGTGGCTCCGACGACGAGGATCATGACCTCACCCCCGCGGGTATCGCGGCATCCGGCTGGCCTGCGACGCGGGTGGTGTGGACATCGATGTCGCCGCTGGTCTCTTCGACCGGCTCGAGGTAGAAGCGCGCCGAGGCGATCGCATCGTCGACGATCCTGAAAATGACGACGCCGCGCATCAGGAATGGCAACCCGTCAACGCGCCTGCCGGACATCTCCCACTCGGTCCACGCGGTGTCGCCGTCGAGAATCTGCCGCGGCAGTTCGGCACAGAGGTCGGGAATGCCGGCGAAGATTTGGCTCCAGTTGCGGCGCACCTGCTCGTTGCCCGTGAAGCCCCGCAGTGGGTGGACGGGAGTCTCATTGACGTAGTCGTCGGCAAAGCAGGCGACCATGCCTTCCAGGTCGCACTCGTTCAGTGCCCGTAGCAGGCGCTCAAGCACCCCGGCTCCGCCGCGTCGCTCCATGACCACAACTCCGTTTCTGTTACACTTCCATGTAATGGATACAGGAGTATGTACCTAATGAAAGCGCGGGTCAAGAGATCAACGCGGCGTTACGACTCAAGCGGGCGCCAGAGCCAGGCCCGCCGCAGCCGGGCGGCAGTCCTCGATTCGGCGGAGCGGCAGTTCCTGGACTCCGGTTATGCGTCGACGACCCTGGGCGCTATCGCCAAGGAAGCCGGCGTCTCGGTCGAGACCATCTACAAAGCCTTCGGCGGCAAATCGGGACTCGTGCGGGCGATCTATGAGCGCGGTTTGACCGGACGTGGACCGGTTTCGGCCTATCAGCGTTCGGACGAGATGCGGGAGCGCGAAAGCGACCCGGCGGCGATCATGCGCAACTGGGGTGCGCTCACCGCTGAGGTCGCCTCGGTCGTGATGCCGATCCGGGTGCTCATCCGCTCCGCCGCCGGCACGGATCCTGAGATGACCTTGCTGCTCGAGCAGGGCGACAACGAGCGACTCGAACGCATGCGCCACCACGCGCAATTCCTCGCCGACCGCGGGGTCCTTCGCGAGGGCATCACAGCGGACAAAGCCACGGACGTGCTCTGGACCTGCAGTTCCGTCGAGCTCTACGACCTGCTCGTGCAGAAGCGCGGCTGGTCGATGGCGGAGTTCGCCGAGTTCGTCGCAGACTTCATGATCACCGGTCTGCTCGCCACATCCGACTGAAACTCACTGAACGTCAGCGGGGCGGGAGGACGTCTGTCTGCGCGGGGACCTGGTCCTGGCGGACTCCGGTGCCGACCGGGCAGGAGACGCCGGTCGCATGGACCGGGCAGTAGCCGTTGGGGTTCTTGTAGAGGTACTGCTGGTGGTAGTCCTCGGCGTAGTAGAAGTCGCCCAGTTCCTTGATCTCGGTGGTGATCTCGCCGAAGCCCGCGTTGTGCAGGGCGCCCTGATAGGCATCGCGTGATGCCTTGGCCACGTCGAGCTGCTCCGGTCCGTTCACATAGATCGCGGAGCGGTACTGCGTACCCACGTCGTTGCCCTGGCGCATCCCCTGGGTGGGGTTGTGGTCCTCCCAGAACACCTTGAGCAGCTGCTCGTAGGACACCCTCGTCGGGTCGAAGACGACCAGGACAACCTCGGTGTGCCCGGTACGGGCCGAGCAGACCTCCTCGTAGGACGGGTTCGGCGTGAAGCCGCCCGCGTACCCGACGGCCGTGGAGTAGACGCCCGGGGTCTGCCAGAAGACCTGCTCGGCGCCCCAGAAACAGCCCAGTCCGAAGACGGCCGTCTGCAAGCCCTCGGGAAACGGCGCGACGATCCGGTGTCCATTGACCGCGTGCGTCTCGGGGACCGGGATCGGCTGCTCACGGCCGCGCAGCGCGGACTCGGCGTCGATCAGCTGGGTCTTGCCTCGCGAGAAGAGCATGTCCACCACCGTAAGAGAAGTATCGGACCGCTGGATTGCTAATTGGCCACTGTTCAGCAGAACGTCATGGCTGGCCCGGAGATTCCACCGCATCCGCCTCCCGGACACCCCTTGGCGGTTCTGACGTAAACCGCCAGGATTCTGCGTCGAAGATCACCCATCGTCCGGGCATCCGATGCGTCACCCAGTCCCGAATGCATAGATATGGCCACGGATGACGCCCGGCTCCCTCGGGTATACCCAGGAATGACGCTTGATCCACACCCACAGAGCGGCGCGGTAGCGTGACCGCCACCATGAGCCGCCCGTCGGTCGATGTGACGCCTCTGTCGGGGTCATCGATGTCAGGGTCACCGGCCGCAGTGGCGTTGTTCTGCCATGGCGGCACCGCCGACAGCACCACCCCGCCATCGGACGGGGCGCTGTCCCTGCTGCGGATGCGGGCCATCCAGCACGCCGTACGCGACCGCCTCGAACAACTTGGGGTCGAACCGTGGCTGCTGCGTTATCGCTTCGCCGGGTGGAACGGCACGCGGGCCGATGCTGCGCATGACGCGCAATGGGCCTTGGAGGAGGTGCGGCAACGGTACGGAGATCTGCCGGTCGTCCTGATCGGTCACTCGATGGGTGGGCGCGCGGTGATCCGGGTCGCCGGCCACCCCTCCGTGCGTGCCGTCTGCGCGCTTGCCCCGTGGGTGCCGCCCAGCGATCCGGTCAGCCAGCTGCGCGGCAAGGCGGTGGTGATCGCACACGGTCGGGCAGACCGTTGGGTGCCGGCCCGGGGTTCGTACGACTTCGCTGTGCGGGCCAAGCGGGTCACGCCGCGGACCGCGCGGCTCACGCTGCCCGGCGGGCACGGCATGCTGCGCCGTGCCTCCGCCTGGCACAACCTCGTCAGCGAGGTCGTGCTGGCCGGTCTGGGCTTCGAACCGTTCGGCCCGGTGTTGACGAATGCCTTTCAACAGGACTCACCGGCCGGGTTGACCGCGCCGTACTGATCACCTCTCGGCCCTCCTCCGCCGCCACCCCCGGAGGAGGGCCGAGAGCTTGCGTCTCACCGAAGGGGCACGCCCGCGATGACGATTGACAGCGCCGGCTCGGGCGCGCGGCCGACCGCCGCCGTCGTCGGCAGCGGAGTCGCGGGGCTCACCTCGGCCTACCTGCTCCAGCGGAAGTACGACGTCACGCTGTTCGAGGCCGACAACCGGATCGGCGGGCACGCCCACACCCACGACATCCCGACCGGGGACAGCCGGATCATCCCGGTCGACACCGGCTTCATCGTGCACAACGAGCGCACCTATCCCAACCTGCTGCGGCTGTTCGCCGAGCTCGGCGTGGCGACACAGGGCACCGAGATGAGCATGTCGATCAAGTGCGAGGGCTGCGGTCTGGAGTACGCCGGGGCCCGCGGTCTGAACGGTGTCTTCGCCCAGCGCCACCGCCTCGCGGATCCTCGCTTCGTCCGGATGTTGTTGGAGGTCAAGCGTTTCCATCGGCACGCGCATCGGTTGCTCGCCACCGACGCCGAGACGACCGACGCGATCACCCTCGGCGCCTTCCTGGCCATCGGCGGCTATTCCGACTACTTCATCCGGCACTTCATGATCCCGGTCGTGTCCTGCGTGTGGTCCTCGGGCACCGAGTTGTCCATGCAGTACCCAGCCCGGTACCTGTTCACCTTCCTGGACAACCACGGCATGTTGACGGTCAAGAACTCTCCCACCTGGCGGACCGTGGTCGGCGGATCCCGGGCCTACGTCGACAAGGCCGTCAAGGGCCTCAGCGCCGTACAGACCTCCTCCCCGGTGCGGACGCTTCGCCGTACGGTCGACGGAATCGAGATTCTCGACGAGGACGGCCAGGAGCACCGACGCGACGTTGTCGTCGTGGCCACCCACCCGGACCAGGCGCTGGCGCTGCTCGGCGACCCGACCGACGAGGAGCGCTCCGTACTCGGGGCCTTCGAGTACTCGAAGAACGAGACCCTGTTGCACACCGACACTGCGGTCCTTCCCGTTGCCGCGAATGCTCGGGCATCCTGGAACTACCTGATGTCTGCCTGCGGGCAGGACGTGGATCGGGTTCAGGTCACCTACTGGATGAACAAGTTGCAGCAGATGGACCAGCCGGTGAACTACCTGGTCACGCTCAACAGCAACTCCCGGATCGACCCGGGCACGGTGCTGGACCGGATGGTCTATGACCACCCGCTCTACACGCCGACCTCGGTCGCTGCCCAGCGTGTGCTGCCCGCGCTCAACGTGGGCCGGACCGCCTTCGCCGGCGCGTACCACGGCTGGGGCTTCCACGAGGACGGCTGCGCCTCGGGCGTACGGGCCGCAAAATCGCTCGGAGTCGACTGGTGACCGCCCCGCAGTCCGCACCCGCCGCCGTTTTTCTGACTCAGGGCGCCCCTGAGTCGAATCATTCGACTCAGGGCCACCCTGAGTCGGGGAAAGACGGGTCTACCGGCGCGGACATTCACACGCCGGCGTTGTACTACGCCACCGTTGGGCACACCCGACGGATGCCGATCAAGAACTCCTTCAGCTACCCCGTCTACATGTGGCTGGTCGACCTCGATGCGCTGCCGACGTACCCGGGACCGTTGCGCTGGCTGGTCCGCTTCGAGGGCCGCGACCACCTCGGCGACCCGAGCCGTTCGATCAAGGACAACGTCGTGGCCTATCTCGCCGACAACGACATCGACCTCAGCGACGGGCGGGTGATCATGCTGGCCAACGCGCGGGTGGCCGGGTACGTGTTCAACCCGATCTCGGTGCACTGGTGTTACGACCGCGAGGGCACCCTGGCCGTGATCCTGGCCGAGGTGCACAACACCTACGGCGAGCGCCACGTCTACCTTCTGCGGCCCGACGAGTCCGGCCGCGCGCAGGCCGACAAGGAGTTGTACGTCTCTCCATTCTTCGACACCGTGGGCCAGTACGTGATGCGCTTCTCCGCGCCGGCCGACGAACTCTCGGTGACGATGACCCTGCGCAAGGACGGCCGTACGCCATTCAGCGCCACCCTCCGGGGTCGCCGACGCCCGGCCACTCGTGGCGCCGTACTCCGTGCGGCCCTTCGCTTTCCGTTCATGCCGCTGGTAGTCAGCGCGCTCATTCGCTACCAGGGCATCAAGTTGTGGGCGCGGCGTCTGCCGGTCGTCTCCCGTCCCGAGCACAAGCCCCAGAAAGGGGTCCAGTAACCATGACCAGCACCCTGAACCGTCCCGTCGAAGGCACCCGGGTCGCGCGGGTCATCCCGCGCCCGAACGCGGGATTGTGGCCAGGCTTGGCCGACCCGCCGACGAACAAGTTCAAGGCCGCGATCGCCGAGAAGCTCTTCCGGCGCGCGGTGCACGGCTTGGACGTTCGGGTCCGGTTTCCCGACGGGACCAGCATCGGAGCCGGCAACCGCAGCGCTCCGGTCATGACGCTGGTACGTCCGGATGCCTTCTTCGCTCGGCTGGGCTCCGACGCGAAGATCGGATTCGGCGAGGCGTACATGGTCGGCGACTGGACCACCGGCCCGGGTACGGACCTGGCCGATCTCCTCACCCCGTTCGCCGCGCGGATCTCGACCCTGATCCATCCGTCGTTGCAGCGGCTGCGCAACGTGGTCGAGCGCACCCAGCCCCTCGAGGAACAGAACACCGTCGACCAGGCGCAGCAGAACATCGCCCGGCACTACGACCTATCGAATTCGCTGTTCGAGGCCTTTCTCGATCCGTCGATGATGTATTCCTCGGCCTGGTTCGAGGAGGGTGACAATCTCGAGCGGGCTCAGCTGCGCAAGATCGACGGGATCCTGGACCTTGCCCGCGTGGGCCCCGGTGACCACGTCCTGGAAATCGGAACCGGCTGGGGCGCACTGGCTATCCGGGCCGCCACCGAGCGGGGTGCCCGCGTCACGACGCTCACGTTGTCCAAGGAACAGGCCGCCCTGGCACAGGCCCGCGCCGAGCAGGCCGGTGTGGCGCATCTGGTCGACATCAGACTGCAGGACTACCGCGACGCCAGCGGCAGTTACGACGCCGTGGTCTCGGTCGAAATGATCGAAGCGGTCGGGGAGGACTTCTGGCCGACATACTTCTCGGCTCTGGACCGGCTGCTCAGGCCCGGCGGCCGTGTTGGGCTGCAGTCGATCACGATGCCGCACGACCGGATGGTGGCCACCCGCAAGGCCTACACCTGGATCCATAAGTACGTCTTCCCGGGCGGCATCATTCCGTCGATCCGCGCGATCGAGACGAACCTCCGCGCGCACACCAAGCTGTCCATTGTGGAGCGACGGGACATTGGCCCGCACTACGCCTACACGCTCAAGCAGTGGCGCGACCGTTTCGTAACCGCCTGGCCGACGCTCAACGCCAAGGGCGAGTTCGACGAGACGTTCCGCCAGATGTGGGAGTTCTACCTGGCCTACTGCGAGGCCGGCTTCCGGGTCGGCTATCTCGGCGTGAGCCAGCTGGGCCTGGCCAGAAACCCCTTCGCCAAGGCCTGACGCCATACGGCCCACGAACCCCCCAACGTAACCCTCTCCCTCTGACTCCCATTCCGCCCTTATCGCGATAAAGGCGCTCAAGCCGCCGTTTGAACAGCAGTTATCGCGATAAGGGCGGAAATTGCGGGCCATGGCAGGGTGGGCTGCGTGAAGATCGCGGGTACGACGTTCTGGATCACCGGCGCCTCGGGCGGAATCGGCGCCGAACTCGCCCGCGAATTGCAGCGCCGCGGCGGTCGGATCGCGATCAGCGCCCGCCGCCGCGAGGCACTCGACGAGGTCGCCCAAGGACGGATGTACGTCGAGCCGGTCGACATCACCGACCGGGACGCCGTACACACCGCGGTCGAGTCAGTACGCGCAGAACTGGGCAGCATCGACGTCGCGGTTCTCAACGCGGGAGCTTGGCAGCAGGTGAGCGTCGACAAGTTCGACGCCGCGGCCTTCCGCACCCAGTTCGACACCAACCTGATGGGCACCGTGCACTGCATCGAGGCGCTGCTGCCGACGATGCTGGCGGACAAGCGCGGTGTCATCACCGGCATGGCCTCGGTCGCCGGCTACCGCGGACTGCCGGGCAGTGAGGCCTACGGCTCGTCCAAGGCCGCGCTGATCAACCTGCTGGAGTCCCTGCGCGGGAGTCTCGGTCCGCGGGGGATCCGGGTGCAGACGATCAGCCCTGGATTCGTACGGACCGACCTGACCGCGCGCAACAAGTTTCCGATGCCGTTTCTCATCGACGCCGACCAAGCCGCCCGGGCCATCGCTGACGGGATCGCCGCCGAGAAGACCGAGATCGTCTTTCCGCTGCCGATGATGTTGATGATGAAGGCGGCCCGGCTCGTACCCAACGCCTTGTGGCCCAAGCTGTTCGCGCGGACGCCGATGGCGCGGGGCCGGTCCGGCCGACGCAACGGCTGAATCCACCGACTACGCTGGCCGCTACAACAGAAAACGCAAACAGGGGAGCGCAACCGCGCTGAGAGTGCCGTACCCCGGCAGACCCTCGAACCTGATCTGGGTAATGCCAGCGCAGGGAGTTTGGAGGAACTCATGAGCACGCCGTCCACGCCACATCGCACCGAGCCTGTCGATCTGCCCGGTTCCGGCCATCAGCACCAATCCGAGCTACCTGCCGCACAGAGCGGGTGGCGAACCGTCGACATCGTCGTCACCGCCGTCATCGGTGTAGCCTTCGGTGTCGTCTTCTGGGCCTGGAATCTGCTCTGGAGCGCGACCGGTCCAGCGTTCGTCGCGTTTCCACCCGCGCAGGCATTCATGTACGGCATCTGGCTGCTGCCGGCGGTCCTTGCTCCGATGATCGTGCGCAAGCCTGGGGCCGGGATTTTCGCCGAGACGCTGGCCGCACTGGTCTCCACGCTGTTCGGATCACCGTTCGGTCCCGCGACCCTCCTGTACGGCCTGGCGCAGGGCGCGGCCGCGGAATTCGGGTTCGCGATCTTCCGATATCGCAAGTTCACCTGGTCCAGCGCCCTGCTGGCCGGACTTTTTGCCGGAGCCATCGCCGCGCTGCTGGACCTGGTCCTGTACTACCCCACCTGGGCCGGCAACTGGCAGTTGACCTATGTCTCGCTGGTTGCGGCGTCGGCGATGGTGATCGCCGGGGTCGGTGCCGTCCTGCTCTCCCGGGCGCTGGTCGCGACCGGGGCGCTGTCCCAGTTCGCCTCGGGTCGCGCCGGCACCTGAGCGCGCCGTATAAGCGGACCGGGGCAGCGGTGAGGGTCGGCGCCGGCCCGGCGGCGGTCGACGTCGTCGGGTTCGGGTTTCGCTACTCCGGCCGCCCGGAATGGGCGGTCCGCGACATGGATGTCCGGATCGAGCCGGGCGAGCGGATCCTGCTGACCGGAGCGTCGGGCTCGGGCAAGTCGACGTTGCTCACAGCGATGGCCGGACTGCTCGGTCCGGATTCCGGGGATGCTCGCGGCGCCGTACGGGTCGACGGGCGTACGGCGGTGCAGGCGCGAGACCGGATCGGAATCCTCTTCCAGGACCCGGAATCCCAGTTGGTGATGAGTCAGGCCGGAGACGATGTGGCCTTCGGGTTGGAGAACCGGGGCGTTCCCGCGGGTGAGATCTGGCCGCGGGTACGTGCTGCGCTCGATGCGGTCGGCTTCGGGTATCCGCTGGACCGGTCCACCCATGCGCTGTCCGGTGGCGAGAAGCAGCGGCTCGTCCTGGCCGGGGCGATGGTCGCCGAACCAGGACTGCTGCTCCTGGACGAGCCGACCTCGCAGCTCGATCCTGACGGCGCTGAACTCGTACGAGCCGCGGTGGCCCGGATTCTGGCGGACCGCGGAACCACCCTGGTCCTGATCGACCACGAGGCCAGCCCCTGGCTGCCCCTCATCGACCGCGTCCTGGAAGTCCAGTTCGGCACGACTCAGGCCGGGGTGCTGGAGCTTGCGCCGAGGTGGCGGCCGACGGTGCCCGTGCTGCCGCCCCGCCCATCGGCACAGTCTCGCTCCAATGGGACTCAAGGACCCCTTCTACCAATAGGTTCGACTCAAGGCGTCCTTCACTCGAACGGGGAGGACCCATTGTTGCGCGCTGCGGGGGCGGGCTACTCCTACCGCGCGGACACCGCCGCCCGACCGGCGCTGGCGCTCACCGACGTCGAGCTGACTGCCGGGCAGGTCACCGCGATCACCGGACCGAACGGTTCGGGAAAATCGACTCTGGGGCTGCTCCTGGCTGGGCTCAAAGCTCCGACCGTCGGGCGGATCGTGGCCAGCCCGAAACTGGCCGGCCGACTCGGCGACCGGCCTCCACACCGGTGGCGGGCCCGAGATCTGGTCCATCGAATCGGCACGGTCTTCCAGAATCCAGAGCACCAGTTCCTCACTGGCCGAGTGCGCGACGAGCTTTCCCTCGGCCCGCTGCGGGCCGGCGCGGGCGACCGGGCGGCGCACGACCGGGCCGAGGAGCTACTGCAACGGCTGGGCCTGCACGCCTACGCGGATGCCAATCCGTTCACCCTTTCCGGGGGTCAGCAGCGCCGGCTCTCGGTGGCCACCTCGCTGGCCACCCGGCCCAGCGTCCTGGTCCTGGACGAGCCGACCTTCGGCCAGGATCCGGTCACCTGGGCGGAGTTGGTAGGCCTGCTCGCCGAGGCCCGGGACGCCGGTACGGCGGTATGCCTGATCAGCCACGACGCCCGGCTGGTCGACGGATTCGCCGACCAAGAGCTGCGCCTGACCAGCGGAGTTGATCATCGGCAGACAGCGGGGTTTACCGGGCCCGGCGCCGCCGAAACCCCGCGCAGTTCCGATGATCAACTGGGCCGGAACCCAACCAAGTGACCACGGCGGGGACTGTGACGGGGACGCCGCCGGCGGTCTGGCTCGGCCGGATCAACCCGGTTGCCCAGATCGTCGCGATTCTGGCCATCACGGTCACGGCGCTGGCCACGATCGACCTGCTGACCCCGGCCGTGCTGGTCGCCGCCGAACTCGCCCTGCTCCCCGCCGCCGGGCTGTTTCAGCCCCGGGCACTGTTAGCAAAGACGTGGCCATTGCTGCTCAGCGCCGCCGGCGTCGCGTGGGTCAACCTGCTCTTCTCGGCCAGCGGTGGCTGGGACTGGACCGGGTCAGCGGCGCTGGCCCTGCGAGTGATTGCGGTGGCCCTGCCCGGAGTGCTGTTCGTCGCGAGCACCGATCCGGTACGGGTGGCCGACGCCCTGACTGTGCACTGGAAGGTGTCGACCCGCTTTGCCTATGGCGCGCTGGCTGCGATCCGTCTCGCGCCTCTGCTCGTGCTCGAGTGGCAGGCCATCCGGCTGGCCCGCCGGGCCCGAGGCGTGGATGCCGGTCGCAATCCGATCGCGGCGATCCGCTTGTTCGGCGGGGCGGCTTTCGCCCTCCTGGTCGCGGCGATCCGGCGGGGGTCCCGACTCGCCCTGGCGATGGACGCCCGTGGCTTCGACGCAACGGCAGGCAGCACCGAGCGTACGAACGCCCGAGGCTCTGTGCTCCGTTCCCGCGACCACCTATACGTCGCCGGGGCGGTCCTGTTGTGCGCCACGACCACCGCGGCAAGTGTGGCCACCGGCCTCTGGCACCCGGTCTTTTCCAGCTGATTCAGCTCGAACGGGCTCGTTGATCTGGGTTCCCCTAACGCTCTCGTTTGCCGATGATCGACTTCTCGCGGCGGGTGGAATCGGTCCCCATCAGAGGGGTGGCCGTGGGCGTGGTGGTGGCCGTTGGCGTGGGAGTTGGAGTCGCGGTCGGCGGCACCGGCACCGCCACCGCGAGGGTGATCGGGTCACCCGCGGCGATCGCGGTCCCGACTGCTGGGCTGACCTCGACAACCGTGCCTGCTGCCTGCTCGGACTCGACGTTGGTGCGCTGGATGTTGTTGAACCCGGCCCCGCGCAGCGCTGCCTCGGCGTCCTCGACCGCGAAACCGATCACGTCGGGGATGGCGAGTACACCGGTGCTGATCGTCAAGGTCACCGAGGTCTCGGGGCGGACCTCACTGCCTTCGGCCGGAGTAACCGCGATGACTTCACCCGCTGGGGCCAACGAATCCGCCTCGACCGAGGGCTGCACAACCTGGAAGCCCTCGCCTTCCAGTAGCCGCTGCGCCTGCGCCTCGGTCAGCCCGATGAGGCCGGTGGGGATGGCCACGACATCCGGTCCCGACCCGACAACGAAGTCGACCGACGTTCCCTCCTGCACAGCGTCCAGCGGTGCCGGGGACTGCTCGACCACCAAGCCCTCGTTGGCCGCATCCGAGGCGACCTGAGTGACCTCGCCGACTTCCAAGTTGGCGGCCTCGATCGCAGTCCGGGCATCTTGTTCCGACAAACCGGCGAGGGCTGGTACCTCGACGGTCGGCGTCGGCGTCGGCGTCGGCTCCTCGTTGTTGTTGAACACCAGGAAGAGTGCCACCGCCGCGCCGATCAGGGCCAGCAAGGCGATCGCCAGGATGACGAATCCGATCCTGCGTCGCCGCCGAGCTGCTTCGTCGTCCTCGCCTTCCTGACGACGGTCATGCACCGGCACAACCGCCGGCGCGGGACGGTACCGGGTCCCGGTGGCCGGGGCGATCATCGCCGTACGGTCGTTGTCGGACATCACCGGAGTGGCCTCGACCCGTTGACCGGCCACCGCCCGCAGCAGATCCGTGCGCATCTCGGCTGCGCTCTGATACCGGTTGGCCGGGTTCTTGCTCATCGCCTTGAGCACCACCGCGTCCAGCGAGGCGGGTACGGCCGGGTTGATCGTGCTCGGCGGGCGCGGATCTTCGCGGACGTGCTGGTAGGCAACGGCCACCGGTGAATCTCCGGTGAACGGCGGCCCGCCGGTGACGAGCTCGAAGAGCAGGCAGCCGGCCGAGTACACATCCGAGCGGGCGTCCACGCTCTCGCCGCGGGCCTGTTCGGGTGAGAGGTATTGCGCCGTACCGATCACAGCCGCAGTCGAGGTCATCGTGACCGAGCTGTCCGACACCGCCCGGGCGATGCCGAAGTCCATCACCTTCACCGCACCGGCCGGGGTGATCATCACGTTGCCCGGCTTTACGTCGCGGTGCACGATGCCGTTGCGGTGGCTGAAGTCCAGAGCAGCGCAGATGTCCGCGGCGAACGACATCGCCGCCTTGACCTCCATCACGCCTTCGTCCTTGAGGACGTCGCGCAACGTGCGGCCCTCGACGTACTCCATCACGATGTACGGGACGTCCCCGGCAGCGACCGAGTCCTCGCCGGTGTCATAGACCGCGACGATCGCCGGATGGTTGAGCGAGGCGGCGGCCTGGGCCTCGCGACGAAAGCGGGCCTGAAAGCTCGGATCCCGCGCGATATCGCTGCGCAGTACCTTGATGGCGACCTCACGACCCAGGCGGATGTCTCGGCCGCGGTGCACCTCGGCCATGCCACCGCGGCCGAGTACCTCGCCCACCTCGTACCGCTGGCCCAACATCCGGGGCGTCGTCATACCGCCCGTCCGGTCATTTCGGGCCGTCTGGTCATTCCGGCCATCCACCTCTTGGGACACACAGTGGCGTACTGCCGGTCAGCCATCGCCACCCTCGTCCCCGCCCCCATTCCCGTTCCCGTTCCCATTGCCGTTCTCGTCCGGCTCGTAGTCCTTGTCCGCATAGAACACCTGGACTGTGGAGCCCGGCGGAACCTCGGTCTGGGTCGGCAGGGTGCCGAGCACCGAATCCTTCTCGATCGGCTGATTCTCGAGGCCGGCCTGCTGCAGCACTCCGGGCGTGACTTCCACTTTGATGGCGTCAACGACCAGGCCCAGCTCCTCCAACTCGGCCTGCACCTCGTCGATCGGCCTTCCGACGTAGGCGGCGGTGTCCACGGGTACCAGCTCAGGCTCCGCCGGGGGTTCCTCGACCGTCGGCTCACCATCCTGGCCCGTTGCATCGTCCGTGCCGGCCGCCGACGAGACGGCCCCGGTGTCGTCGGGCGCGGCGCCCTGGCTGTCGTCCGCGTTCTGGGCGATGAAGACCGCAAGCACTCCGAGGGCGACCAGCAGCGCGACCAGGACGAGAACCGTCGCGTACTGACCGGTGCGTGCCTTGGGTGGGTGCCGCGGTGGCGGCACGTAGCTGACCGGTCGGTTCGGCGGGCGCATCCGAGGTGGTTGTACCGCTTGCATCCGCATCGTGGGCGGCTTGCCGCCGCGCACTGCCGCCCCTGCTGCTGCAGCGCCCGGCCCGAGCACCCTGGTCGCGGTAGCACCCGATCCCGCTATGGGGGCGGCACCGATCGGATTAGTCGTCGGCGGTTTCCCTTGAGAGACAGCATGGACGGCCCCGGCGAACGCGGCTCCGTCAGAAAAGCGCTGCTGTGGATCCTTGGACATCGCCCGCGAGATCAGCGCGCGGATCGGGCCGGGAACATCGGAGGGCAGTGGGGGCGGCTGCTGATTGACGTGGGCCAGCGCCACCGATACCGAGGACTCACCGTCGAAGGGCCGGCGACCGGCAAGCGCCTCATAGCCCACGACGCCGAGCGCATAGACATCCGAGGCGGGTGTGACGGCGCGGCCCATCGCCTGCTCGGGCGAGAGGTACTGCGCCGTACCGACGACCATGCCGGTGCCGGTCAGCGGTACGTGGTCGGTTGCTCGGGAGATCCCGAAGTCGGTGATCTTGACAACCCGGTCGGGCCGGATGATCAGGTTGGCCGGCTTCACGTCGCGGTGCACGACCCCGGCACGGTGGGCCACGGCCAACCCGGCCGCGGTCTGACCCAGGATGTCCAACACCCGTGGCGGTGCCAGCCGCGCCCCGTTGGCCAGGACCGCGGACATCGGCTCGCCGGCGATCAGCTCCATCACCAGGTAAGCGACATGCTCGCCCTCCGCCATCGCCTCGCCGTAGTCATAGACCTGAGCGATATTGGCGTGCGACAGCATTGCGGTGTTGCGTGCCTCGGTACGAAATCGGCTGAGAAATGTTGCGTCCCCGGTGAATTCGCTGCGCAGAACCTTTACGGCCACCGTACGTTGCAGCGTCGTGTCCCGGGCCCGCCAGACCTCGCCCATGCCGCCGGCAGCGATTCGACCGACCAGCTCGTAACGGTCTCCGAGCCGGACCCCGGTCTTGAGGCTCATGGTCCTGGCTCCGCAGTAATCGCTGCGCTCCTCGGAACCAGCCGACGGGCTGCTCCCGTTTGACCGTCCCGTCGGTGCATGAGGCCCGTCGACTGGCTCCTGCGATGCTCGCTCATGGCGTGCTTCCCATGACTGCTTCCATGATCGTCCGACCGATCGGTGCCGAGACCTCTCCGCCCGTCGCCTCGCTCTCCGAGGATCCCCCGTTGGCGACGAAGACCGCGACGGCAACCTGCGGGTCGTCGGCCGGCGCGAAGCCGATGAACCAGGTGTGCGGGTTCACACCCTCGGCGACTTCGGCGGTGCCGGTCTTGCCGGCCACGTCCATCCCGTCGATCTGGGCTGCCTGACCGCTGCCGTCGTCCACGACGCTGACCATCATCGTGGTCAGGTCGTTTGCGACATCCGCGCTGATCGGTTCACTGAATACCTCAGGGTCGGCTTCGTCCAGTGCGGACAGATCCGGTCCCTGGATCTCCGAGACCAGGTAGGGCGACATGAGCTGGCCGTCGTTGGCGATGCAGCTGGCGATCATCGCGGCGTGCAAAGGGGTCAACCGGACATCGCGCTGCCCGATGCTGCTCTGCCCCAGCGCCGCCTCGGACTCGATGTCACCGACCTGACTGGGCGCCACCGGAAGTGGCATCTCGAAGCCGGTGCCGTCGATGCCGAAACCCGCCGCCATCTCCCGGACCCGCTCTTCGCCCAGGTCGATCCAGAGCTGGGCGAAGGCGGTGTTGCAGGAGATGGTCAGCGCGTCGATCAGGGACTGCTCCTCCGAGCCACTGCACGAGGAGCCACCGAAATTTTGCAGCGTCGCCGAGCTACCCGGCAGTTCGAGCACATCCGGGGCCGGGATGAGCGTCTCCGGCGTGTAACCGTCACTGAGCGCGGCAGCGGCGATGACGGTCTTGAAGACCGAACCGGGTGGAAAGTTGTCCTGGGTCGCCCTATTCAGCCGGGGGTCGACCTCCGCGGCGTCGAGTTGCGCTGCGTAGTCCCGGATCGCGGCCGGCTCGTGGCTGGACAGGAGGTTCGGGTCATAGCTCGGGGTGCTGGCCATGGCCAGGATCGCCCCGGTGTTGGGGTCGAGTGCCACCGCCGCTCCGGTGACGCCCTGCAAGGCGTCGAAGGCAGCCTGCTGCGCGGCTGGATTCAGCGACAGAACGACGTTGGCGCCCTTGGGATCTCGGCCAGTGAACAGGTCGGTGATCCGCCGTACGAGCAGCCGGTCGTCGGAGCCGGACAACAGATCGTTCTCGGTCCGCTCGATCGCTGACGGACCGAAGATCAGCGAGTAGTAGCCGGTAGCCGGCGCATACAGCGGTCCGGCGGGATACTGCCGCAGGTACTGCAACGCGTCATCGGTCTGCACGGACGTCGCCACCGGTTGACCGTCCACGACGATGGAGCCTCGTTGGCGGCTGTACTCGTCGATCAGGACGCGGGTGTTGCCGGAGTCGGTACGCAGGCTGTCGGCCTGGATCACCTGGATCACATTGGCGTTCAGGATCAGCAGGGTGAACAGCACCAGCACGGCGATCGCGATCTTGCGGACGGGGGCGTTCATTCGTCCTGCGTCCGTTTGACGATCTGGGTGGGGGCGTCGAACAGATCCGTCTTCGGGGCCATCACGACGGCCGGTCGCCGAGCGGCGTCACTGATCCGCACGAGCAGCGCGACCAGCGCGAAATTGGCCACCAGCGACGATCCACCGTAGGACACGAACGGCGTGGTCAGACCGGTCAGCGGGATCAGTTTGGTGACCCCGCCCAGCACCACGAAGACCTGCCAGGCCAGCGTGAAGGCCAGGCCGGCGGCAAGTAGCTTGCCGAAGCTGTCTCGTACGACCAGGGCCGTACGCAGCCCGCGTTCGACGATCAATAAGAACAGCACGATCAGTGCGACCAGGCCGAACAGCCCCAGCTCCTCGCCGATGGCAGCGGCGATGAAATCCGTCTTGGCAAATGGCACGGTGGCTGGGCGACCGCCGCCGAGACCGGTACCGAACAGGCCGCCGGTTCCGAGTCCGAACAGCGACTGGACGATCTGGAATCCGGCATCGTCGCGGTAGGCGAACGGATCCAGCCAGACATCCACCCGGGTGCGTACGTGCCCGAACGCCTGATAGGCGAGATAGGCCCCGCCCATGAACATCAGCAGGCCGATCAGCACCCAGCTGAACCGCTCGGTGGCGACGTAGAGCATGACCATGAAGATGCCGAAGATCAGCAGTGAGCTGCCGAGGTCGCGCTCGAAGATCAGCACCATCAGACTGACCGCCCAGGCCAGGATCACTGGCCCCAGGTCGCGACCGCGGGGAAAGTCCAGACCCAGAAAGCGGCGGCTGGCCAGGGACAACACGTCCCGCTTGTCGACCAGGTAGGCGGCGAAGAAGCAGATCAGCGCGACTTTGGCGAACTCTCCGGGCTGGATCGAGAAGCCGCCCACCAGGATCCAGAGCTTTGCGCCGTTGACCTCCGACAGCGAGGCCGGCAGCACCGCGGGGATGGCCAGCAAGACCAAACCGACGAACATCAGTGTGTACGCGTACCTGGCCAGGGTCCGGTGGTCCCGGATGACCGCCAGGACCGCCACGAACAGCACCAGCCCCACCAGCGCCCACACCAGCTGGGTGGGCGCCTGCGCCCCCGGCATCGGATCGCCGTCCAGCGCAGCATCCATCTGCTCGGCGAGATCGAGCCGATGGATGATGACCAGCCCCAGGCCGCTCAGCAGCGCGACGGCCGGCAGCAACAGCGGATCGGCGTAGGGCGCCAGCTTGCGTACGACGAGATGCGCGACCGCCCAGATCGCGGTGAACGAGGCCCCGAAGGTGGCCACCTCGACGGTCAGCGAGCCGGTCACCGTCAGATCCACGATGGACTGCGCGCCGACGGTCAGCAGGCAGGCGAAGGCCAACATCGCGAGTTCGGTGTTGCGACGCGTGGGTGGGGCGGCGGCCACCTGGGGCGCCGCCATGACGGCAGACATCAGTCTTCCTCGCGGCAGTTGACGCCGGATCGGGTGCTCTGGCCGGCGTCGGTTTCATCAGCCGTCGAACCGCCGGCGGTCGTCGATGACCGGCTTGGCCCTGCCTGCGTGGCCGGCGGTTGCCCGACCGTCGGCTCCGTGGTCGGAACAACCGCCGTGCCCGTGGTTGTCTCGGTCACTGTGGCGGGAGGGACGGTGGAGGTCGAGCGCTCCGGACAGAGTGGCAGCCGCATCTCGAGGAGATTGTCCAAGATGCTTTGAGCGGCAACGAGATCCGCGGCCGGAATGCCGTCCATCACCGAGTTGCGGGCGGTGGCATCGAGATCGGTGACCATGATCCCGGTCTCCTCCTGCAACCGGTAGAAGTCCACGCCGACAAGCTCGGCATTGACCCCGCGAAAGATCACGACCTGCTCGGGATCCCCGCCACTGGCGAGCACTCCGACGAAGTACTGGGACATGACGTACGCCCAGACTCCTCCGGCAGCCAGTGCGAGTACGACGCCGGCGGCCAGCAGGCCGACCAGCACCCGCTTGCGCCGTCGCGGCGGCGGCGGGCTGACCGCCCGCGCGGCGACCCGGGCACTGGGTTTGTCCGGAGCGGCCAAGGCGGCTCGACCGGCCGAGGAGATCGGGTCGATATCGCGCTGACCCACGTTGTCGCCGGCTGCACCGTCGATGACCGGATCGATCATCGCGGTGTCGCCGTCGCGGGTGTCATCGATGACGTCGGCAACGACGCAGGTGATGTTGTCCGGCCCGCCGCCGCGCAAGGCCAACTCGATCAACCGGTTGGCCGCGTCCTGTGGGTCGGGGATCTGCAGCGCCTCATGGATGGTCTCGTCGGAGACGACACCGGACAGCCCATCGCTGCACAGCAGGTACCGGTCGTCGACCCGGGCCTCTCGGATGGACAGATCAGGTTCTACGTCGTTGCCGTTGAGCGCCCGGAGGATGAGGTTGCGCTGCGGGTGCGAGCGCGCTTCCTCTTCGGTGATCCGGCCCTCGTCGATCATGGCCTGGACGAAGGTGTCGTCGTGGGTGATCTGGGCGAAGACGCCGTCTCGCAGCAGGTACCCGCGGGAATCGCCTATGTGACACAGGGCGATTCGCGACCCGGCGAACAGCAGCGCGGTCAGTGTCGTGCCCATGCCCTCGAGAGCGTTGTCCTCACGGACAAGCTCACGCAGATGCTCTGTGCCGTCATTGGTGGCTCTTGCCAGAGCGGCCAGCATGTCGCCAGTGGGCAGCTCCTCGTCGAGGTGTTCCAATGCGGCGATCACGACTTGGCTGGCCACGTCGCCGCCGGCGTACCCGCCCATCCCGTCGGCGACCGCGAGCAGCCGCGGTCCGGCATAGACGGAGTCGTCGTTCTTGGCGCGGATCAGGCCCCGGTCCGACCGTGCCGCGTACCGCAGAGCCAGAGTCACTGGTGGCTCACTGGTGTAGCTCGATGACGGTCGCCCCGATTCGGATTGGCTGGCCCGGTGCCACGGCCAGTGGCCCCTGGACGCGTTGCTGGTCGAGGTAGGTGCCATTGGTGGAGCCGAGATCCTCAACGTACCAACGGCCCTCGCGCTGGGTGAGCCGCGCGTGCCGAGAGCTGGCAAAGTCGTCGGTCAGTACGAGCGTCGAGTCATCCGCACGGCCGATGAGGATGGTCTGGCCGCCCAGGGTTATCCGAGTGCCGGCCAGCGGGCCGGCGGTGACCCGCAACAGCTTGAGCGGCCGGCCGGCCTTGCGGCCGGAGGCCACCGCGCTACGCGCCGGAGCGGAAACCCGTTTGGCGCGACCGCCCAGCAGATCAGCCCGTACGACCCGGAAGGCGACCAGGATGAACAGCCACAACAGGGCCAGGAAGCCGAAACGGAAGATCTGCACCACGATTTCTGCTGTCATGATCGGGCGCCGTCCGTGCGGATCGCAGCGAGCGCGGCGGTAAACGCGGTCATGGCCCTGGTCCAGGTCCGCGGCCCATGCGGTAGACCAGAACCGAGTGCCCGATCCGGATGACATCACCGTCGGACAGCTGGATCTGCGGAACTCTGCGGCCGTTCACGATGGTCCCGTTGGTGGAACCGAGGTCGACGACGGTTGCCCTCCCGTCAGCCAGTTGCACGTCCACGTGACGCCGCGAGACACCGGTGTCGGGCACCCGGATCGAGGCTTCGCTACCGCGGCCGATGATATTGCTCCCCATGCGCAGTTCATGGCGGGTGTTCGGGCCGTCGACGACGAGGGCGTGCGAGATGCGTGCTGCCGATCGCGGCGGTGTCGAACCCCCGGCGGGACCGCGGCCGGGAACCGGCGGGAGGCCCTCAGGAGGGGGCCCCCACCCCGGAGCTCCCACGCCCGGCGGCGGCCGTGGCCCTGGTGACATCGGCGGCACCGGTGGCAGCCCCTGGCCAGGAGCGCCACTGGGTGTGGCTGCGGCACCCGCAGGCTGCCAACCGTCGCGTACGGCCGCTGCCGGTGGGAGTCCGGCCGAACGCGAACCGGGGTCGGCATCGACCCGACTGTCGACATGGAAGACGCCGGTGCGCAGTTCTTCGTCGCGCGCGAGGCTGACCTGGATCCGGCCGAAGGTGGACCAGCCCTCTGCCTCGACGTGTTCCTGCACCATCTCTGCCATGGTGGCGCTGAGCTCGGCCTCCCACTCGGCCAGGTAGTCGAAGTCGGTGAGACCGAGTCGAACGACATAGCGGTTGGGGACCATCACTCGGCCCTCCCCGACGACCATCTTCTGTTCGGTCGCCTCGCGCTCGAGCGCCTTGGCAATCTCGGCGGGATGAACCTTGCCCTTGAAGACCCGCGCGAAGGCAACGCCAACGATGCCTTCGAGCCTTCGCTCGAAGCGCTGCAGCACGCCCACGTATTCCTCCGCTTCCCTCGACGCTCGATGGTATCTGTGGAGGTGTTGGGTCTCTGTGTTTGCGGCCCGTCCGCGCCACGTTGATCTTCCGTGCGGCCGTTCGAGAGTCGCTTCGGTCGCTGTTAGGCTGGGCGACCGCTGGGGCAAGTGGCGGAATGGCAGACGCGCACGGTTCAGGTCCGTGTGTCCGAAAGGACGTGGGGGTTCAACTCCCCCCTTGCCCACATTGCTGGATAGCGAGTTGTGTTTCGTGGTCAGTCAGAGATACCGATGCATGATGTGCAGGCCCACATAGCCGTGCACCGGATGCTGGAAGGCCTCGGGCACGGTGGCCAGCACCTCGAAGCCCAGTGAACGCCACAGCCCGACCGCGCCGCTGTTCGTTTGCACGACCGCGTTGAACTGCATGGCGCGGTAACCGGCGGACCGCGCCCAGCTCAGCGCGTCCTGCCCGAGCGCTCGGCCCACGCCGTGGCCGCCGTACCGCGGATCGACCATGAAACTGGCGGTGGCCACATGTGCGCCAGGACCACCCTGATTGGGGTGCATCTTCGCCGTACCCAGCACCGTCCCGCCGTCGTCGACGGCCACCGCCGTACGACCCGGAGGTTGCTGCATCCACAGGGCGCTGGCCTGGCCCTCGGTCAGCTCAGGGTCATAGCAGTACGTCTCGCAGGCCGACACGATCGATCGCCAGAACGGCCAGATCGCGGCCCAATCAAGCTCGGTGGCGTCTCTGATCAGCACGGTGTCCAGCAGACTAAGCCGGTGACCGGCTCGCTGGTGGTAGGCAATGCCTACCCGGAAGACGTTCCGGCAATCGCCGGCATCTTCGGCCCGTACGCGCTCGAGAGCGCTGTGACGTTCGAGACCGTCCCACTGACCGAACGCGAGTGGCTCGACAGGCTGCAAGCCGCACGCGAGGTGGGACATCCGTTCCTCGTCGCGTCTTTCGAGTCGACCGTCATCGGGTACGCGTACGTCACTCACTGGAGGACCAAACCGGCTTACTCCCGCACGGTCGAGAACTCGATCTATCTGGATCCTGCACATTCAGGACGGGGGTATGGGCGCATTCTGCTCACCGAACTGCTCGACGCAAGCGCAGCGGCCGGGATGCGGGAGGTGATCGCAGTGATCGCGGACGGCGGCAGCGCGGCATCAAAGGCCTTGCACAGGTCGGTCGGGTTCGCCGAGGTCGGGCGACTACAGCGGGTCGGCTACAAGCACGGTCGATGGATCGACACGGTGCTCATGCAACGGAGCCTGGAATGATGTAGCACATCGACCGACACCGGACTCCATGATCGTGAGCGCTCTCGGTGCAGCCGCACTGCACCCTCAGCGCTCACGATCATGTTTGGTCACGAAAGACTGGGACCGTGACCGTTCGGATCGCTGTCCTGGCCATCGACGCGCGCGATGTCAGTCGGGTCGCTGAGTTCTGGGCGGCGGCCCTGGGCTGGGATGCCTGGCCCGACCCGGACGAGGGCGGCGTGAGCCTGGCGCCCCAGGGCTCTGCGGGGCAGTCCGGAGTCGGCGGGCCCTCCATCGACGTAATGCCAGTTCCCGAAGCCAAGGCCGGGAAGAACCGACTGCACTTCGACCTGCGGGCCGACGGCACGACCCAAGCCGAGGAGGTCGACCGGCTGCTGGCCCTCGGCGCCACCCGGGTCGATGTGGGACAGAACCCAGACGTCAGCTGGGTCGTTCTGGCCGATCCGGAGGGCAACGAGTTCTGCGTGCTGCAGCGCTCGGTCCAAGAGGTAGCAGCGACCAGCCGATGACAGCGGTGGTGCTCAGGGGAAGATAACTACGTACCTGACGTCGCAGGGGTCCCTTGAGTCGGTTTCCGGGCTAGCCTCGACCGGGCTGCCAGGGAGGCCCTCGATATGTCGTATCCAGAGCCGGTCTATTCCGGGAGCACCGGGAAGGTCAGCGCGACCTTACGACCCGCCGACCAGGGCAAGGCACTGAGCGAGCACGAACGCGCCGAGTTCTTCCTGCGGCACGACAATCACTGGCTGTGAGAGGCGAGGAGTTCTGATGAGCGTTCAGCTCAACCACACGATCGTGAACGTCAAGGACAAGCGCGAGTCAGCCAGCTTTCTGTGCGACATCCTCGGCCTGGCAGCGCCGACGCCGTACGGCCCGTTTCTCGTCGTCCAGGTCG
>JACCQS010000186.1 GCA_013814015.1 Geodermatophilaceae bacterium
GAGGCGCTGGAACGCCGACCCGTCGGTCCCGAAGTGGGCAACGTCAAGAACAACGGCCCTGAGCTCGTCCAGCGGATCGATCTCGGCAGAGCCGATCAAGAGCAGGCCCAGCAGCTCAGCCTCGACAACCCGGCATGAACGATCCGGCCGCCCGGACCAGTGCCCTGCGCCCGTTCCTCGCCGCAGCGCTGGTCTTCGGGGCGTCAGCCGCCGTACTGGTCCTGGAGATCACCTCACTGCGACTGATAGCTCCCTACGTCGGCATCACGCTGGAGACGAACACAGCGGTGATCGGGTTCGCGCTGGCTGCGATCGCGCTCGGCGCCTGGGCCGGTGGCCGGGCAGCCGACCTGCGCAACCCGCGACGGATGATCGGTCCGCTGTTACTGGCGGGCGGTGCGCTGGTACTGCTGATCACCCCGGTCGTGCGTTTCGTGGCTGACTTGGTGGGCCCGAGTCAGGCCGCCAGTGTGGCGCTGCTGCTGGCCGCCGTCACGGTGTTCGCACCGGCAGCGTTGCTCTCGGCCGTGCCGCCGATGGTCGTCAAACTGCAACTGGCCAGCCTCGCCGAGACCGGCACGGTGGTCGGGCGGCTGTCCGGGATCAGCACTCTGGGCGCGATCATGGCGACGTTCGTGACCGGATTCGTCCTTGTCGCCCTGATGCCGACGAGCGTCATCCTGCTGGGAACCGGCGCTCTGCTGGCGCTGGCCGGCGCGGTGGTGACCCTCACCTCCCGGCGATCAGGGAGGACTAACGGATCCACGCCGACGCGTGGACCGACAGCGGCTTTGCTGGCCCTCGGCGTCGTAGCGGCCGGACTCGGCGTCGTTGCGCCGCAACCATGCGACTCCGAGACGCGGTATCACTGCGCCAGTGTGAACGCTGACCCCGACCGGGACAGCGGACGGTTGCTGATCCTGGACACCTTGCGGCACAGCTACGTCGACCTCGACGACCCGACGTACCTGGAGTTCGCCTACGCCCGCGCCATCGCCGCAGCGCTGGACGCCCAGGCCCCCCCGGGAGCTCCGCTATCGGTCCTGCACATCGGCGGCGGCGGGATGACCCTGCCGCGCTATCTGCTCCAAACCAGACCTACCGGGGCCAACCGAGTCGTGGAGGTCGACCCCGGAGTGGTCGTGATCGATCGGGAGCGGCTCGCCCTTCCCGACGACGAGCGCCTGGCGGTCACTGTCGGCGACGGCCGGGTCGGCTTGGCACAGGCCCGCAGCGGCCAGTCCGACGTGGTCATCGGCGACGCCTTCGGAGGTGTGGCCGTGCCATGGCACCTGACCACCAGGGAGGCCGTCGCAGAAGTGTCACGGGTTCTCGTACCCGGCGGGCTGTACGCGCTCAATGTCATCGATCACGACCCCCTGAATTTCGCGCGGGCCGAGATCGCCACCGTCGCGTCGGTCTTCGACCACGTCCTGGTGATCAGCCCCACCGGGGACCTGACCGGCACCAATGGCGGAAACATTGTCGTCCTGGCCTCGAATCAACCGATGGACAGCGCGGCCATCGGCGCCGGCCTGATCGATCGGGCCACCCCGATGTCGCTGGTGAGCCCGGAAGCGCTCGAGGACTTTCTCGGACCGGACCCGTTGGTGCTCACCGACGACTACGCACCGGTAGATCAACTGCTCACCCCGTACGGCTGATCTCTGGCCTGGCCGGCGGTTGTGGTGCGGGCACAAAGCCGATGGCGCCGAATTTGTGGCCGAAACAGGCTACCCGGAGCGCGGATGTCGGCCGAGAATGAGAGTCGATGGTCCTCAGGGGGGCTGCCTGGCCCCGGCCGACCAGGCCTTCGTGGTCTGCGCGCTCGATGTACCGGCTGCATCGCCTGCTGAGGCCGAATCCCGCGAACCTTTTCCTCGCCCGCCTGCTGGAGCGCCACCCTCGCCTGAACAGGTGGTTCACCGAAGCCGAGAAACAGGTCAAGGGCGCTGCGTTCGGCTGCCGCATGTGCGGTCAATGCGCCCTGCCGGCCACCGGCTACGCCTGTCCGATGACCTGTCCCAAGCAGCTACGCAACGGACCGTGCGGAGGTGTGTCGGCCACCGGAGGCTGCGAGGTCTACCCGGACACCCAGTGCGTGTGGGTCACAGCCTACGAGCGGACGGAGACCGAAGGTCGGGTCAGCGATCTGACCCTGCTGCAGCGCCCGATCGATCACCGGGAGTGGGGCAAGAGTTCCTGGATCAACTACTGGCAGGGCCGCGACGAGGGCCTGTGGACCGAAGATGACGGACTGACCCGAACCCATCTCGTGCTGACCGACCTGCGCGCCGGAGGACCGCAGGAGTGAGTTCCCCCGAACAGGGTCGGCTGCGCGCCGCCCTACGCTCCGGCAGGTTCGCGGTCACCGCGGAGATCGGCCCGCCCAGGGGCGCCGATGCCCAAGCGATCGTCGGCAAAGCGGACCTGCTCCGGGACTGGGTGGACGCCGCCAACATCACCGACAATCAGGGTTCCCACACCAGGTTGGCCAGCTGGGCGGGCAGCATTCTGGCGATGCGTAGCGGCGTCGAACCGGTCATGCAGCTGACCACGCGTGACCGCAATCGGATTGCGCTGCAATCGGATCTGATCTCGGCCGGCGCCGTCGGTATCCCCAACGTCTTGATGCTCTCCGGCGATCACCCGACCTTCGGCGACCACCCGGACGCGATGCCGGTCTTCGACCTGGACAGCGTCCAGCTGATCTGGACCGCACGATTGATGCGCGATCAGGGACGGCTGCTGTCGGGAAAACCGGTGCGGCCGGCGCCACAGTGGCTGATCGGTGCGGTCGAGAACCCGTTCGCACCACCATTGCGCTTTCGGGCCCAGCGAATGGCCAAGAAGGTTGCCGCCGGAGCGGAGTTCATCCAGACCCAGTTCGTCTTCGACCTCGAGATCTTCAGCCGGTGGATGGGCGAGGTCACCGACCTCGGTCTCGAAAAGCGCTGCGGGGTCATCGCCGGGGTCGGACCCATCCGAACCGTACGAGCCATGGAGTTCATGCAGTCCAAGGTTCCCGGCATCCACATTCCCGACCAGGTCGTACGTCGGTTGCGCGGGGTTACCTCGGATCAGGTCGCAGCAGAGGGGATGGCGCTGTGCGTGGAGACCATCGAGGCCCTCCGGGAAATGACCGCCGTCGCCGGCGTGCACGTCATGGCCTTCGGCCAGGAACACGTCGTTCCCGAACTCCTCGAGCGCGCGGGAGTCCCGCCTCGCACGGCGACCGCGCCCTCCGCGACAGCGGGAAGCAACCGAGAGGATCACGATGCTCGTTGAGGTTCGCCCCAGCAAGAAGCTCCGCGGTGCAAGGGCGCTGAACTTGACCGCCTGCCTCGCACCGATTCTCGATGCCCTGTGCGAGGACTCGCTCGACCTGTCCAGACTGCGGCTGGTCTGCGACTGGGTGCAGTACAAGAACAACTTCCGGGACGTGATCGATGTACGCCCGATCCTGTCGCCGGCCAAGCAGAACGGCCGCGCCGCGGAGCCTGACGACGACAAGCTGGAGATTGCGATCGACCTGCGCCGGTGCGCCGACGCCGACCTGGCTGATGTCGTTCGCGACGTCCTGGCCCGACGCACGGAGCCGGAGGGCCTGCAACGGGTCTATCTGGAGGACTGGTCCAGAGGGACTACCAGCCGGATCTGGGAGTTCAACTCGCTGTACTGGCGCTTCCTCGGGGTCTGGGAGAAGGCGACCGGCCGGCTGTACGAGCAGGCTCTGCCGGGCGGGGAGAGCGATGCCCGCAACATCGCGGGGGTGCACGAACTCATCAAAGAGATGTTTCTCGTCTGGGACGACCTGGCTGCACACAATGCTCTGCCCGACGAGCTGTACGTCATCGAACTCGGCGTCGGCAACGGCAACCAGGCCAAGACCTGGCTCGACGAGTTCGCGAAGCTCGATGCCGAACACGGGTCGGAGTACTACCGCCGGTTGCACTACATGATGTGCGACTACTCCGAGCACGTCCTCTCGTCGGCCCGGGAGAATGTGGCCGACCATGCCGCCCATGTGAGTTCGTTCGCACTCGATGCGACCACCCCGATGACCGCGCTGGGCTTCCTGCGCTACAAGGTCTTCCTCGTCTACATCTCCAACG
The DNA here is from genome assembly GCA_013814015.1 of Geodermatophilaceae bacterium. Lineage (GTDB taxonomy): Bacteria > Actinomycetota > Actinomycetes > Mycobacteriales > Geodermatophilaceae > JACCQS01. The sequence continues at coordinate 4,116 of JACCQS010000186.1, forward strand.
TCTACGACAACCTGCCCACCGAGGATGTCGCGCAGATCGGCGGGCACACCTACCACGCCGAGATCCGGGCATACCTGCCCAAAGCCGGCGCCGCGAGGATCGCCGAGCGGTTCGGCGTCGAGAGCCACAAGTTGGTCGGCACCATCGACAAGCTGCTCTCGCTCGGCCCGGAACTGCTCGTCGACGCCCTGTCGGCCAACTTCGGTGAAGTGGCCCGCGCGGCCGAGTTCTGGATGGCTGTCTGGGACGCCGTGAAGCTGGAGGAGCGCTACGTTCCGATGACCGGGTTGGATCTCTACGAGATCGCTCCCGGGGTCAACGGCGAGATGCTGCGCCCGATGCTCGAGCGACACGGCGATGTACGGATGCAGGTGAGCAACGGAGCCATCGCCAGCTTCGTGGACACTTTGCCCCTGCTGCATCCCTACGGTCGGCTGCAATGCCACGACATCTTCGTCACTGATCCGCACCAGTACCGCACCGGCTTCCTGGGCCCCGGGAAATACGACGGCTCCATCGTCAACTGGGTGAACGGGCCCCTGTTGCAGCACATCGGGCGGCGCAAGGGTTTCGACGTCGGGTACGCCCCGTTCGCACATCGGACCGGAACGAACATCGTCACGCTCACCGCGCAGGTCCGGGACTGACATGAGCCAGGAAACCGCGCGCTCGACCGAGCAGTCGGCATCGGCGACCCTGCCGATGCTGCCCACCACCGTGGTTGGTTCGTACTCGGTCCCAGAATGGTTGGAGCGCCTGAAGACCGACTTCTACCTGCACCGGATCAGTCCGGCACACCTGGCCGAGATCCACGATGTCGCCATCAAGGCGGCGATCAAGGACCAGGAACAGGCCGGAATCGACGTCGTGTCCGACGGAGAGTTGCGCCGCGACAACGACATCGACTACCTGCTTGCGCGAATCCCTGGTGTGTCCATCACCGACACCAACAAGGCCTACTACTACGACTACTACGACGCTGAAGTTCCCGAGCCGCTGGCCACGAGCGAGACCTCAGCGTTGGGCCTGGTCGACGACTTCGTCTTCACCCGTGGGCAGACCGACCGTCCGATCAAGTTCTCCTTCACCGGGCCGTTCTCGCTGTCCCGACGGATCCGCAAATCGGCCTACTCAAACCGTGCCGATCTGGTCCGATCCCTGGCTCGTGCGTTGAACGCCGAGGCCCGGGAGTTGGTGGCGGCCGGCGCTACTCGACTGCAGATCGACGAGCCGTTCCTGGCCGGCTACCCCGACGATGCCGGACTGGCAATCGAAGCGATCAACCTCGTGACCGAGGACGTAGAGGCAGACTGGGCACTGCACGTCTGCTACGGCAACCGATATGCCCGTCCGTCCTGGGAAGGCCACTACGACTTCCTCTTTCCGGCGGTCCTCGACGCTGAAGTCGGAACGCTCGTCCTGGAGTTCGCGCGCAAGGGGTACGGCGACCTTGCCCTGTTCAAGCGCTACCCGTGGGAGCGCCGGCTCGGTCTCGGCGTCATAGACGTGAAGAGCGAAGAGGTCGAGACGTCCGAGATCGTGGCTGCACGCATTCGCCGGGCACTCGAGGTCGTACCGCCCGAACGGCTGATCGTCAATCCGGACTGCGGCCTCCGGCATCTTCCAGCGTTTGTGGCCCGCGCCAAGCTCAAGGCCATGGTCGCCGGTGCCGCCGCCGTACGCCAAGAGCTATCTCAACCCAAGCAAGCAACTGCCGAACCCTCGGCACCCGCCCTGACAGAGGAGAGCTAGTCCCATGGTCCACGCTGACAACGAGTTCATGTTCACTTCGGAATCGGTGACCGAAGGCCATCCGGACAAGATGGCCGACGCGATCTCCGACGCGATCCTGGACGCGGCTCTCGAGCTCGATCCGTATTCCCGGGTGGCCTGCGAGACGATGGTCACGACCGGCATGGTCGTCATCGCCGGTGAGATCACCACGCCAGGGCAGATTCCGTACACCGACATCGTCCGGGACACGATTCGCCGGATCGGTTACACCGCCGCGTGCGGCTTCGACCCCGACCACGTCGCGGTGCTGGTCGCCGTGGACCGGCAATCGCCGGATATCGCCCAGGGTGTCGATACCGCCCGGGAGGCGCGTTCGGAGTCGAGCACGGACACGCTCGACTCGGTCGGTGCCGGTGATCAGGGAATGATGTTCGGCTACGCCACGAACGAGACGCCGGAACTCATGCCGATGCCGATCGCGCTGGCCCACCGGCTGGCCCGTCAGCTGGCCCACGTGCGCAAGAGCGGCGTCCTGCCGCACCTGCGCCCGGACGGCAAGACCCAGGTCACCGTCCGGTACGTCGACGGCGTGCCGGTGTCGGTGGAGAAGGTCCTGATCTCGACCCAGCACGACGAGGACTCCGAGGCGAATCTGGTCGACGAGTTGTGGAACGCGGTGGTCACCAAAGTCATCCCGGCCGAGCTCTACGACGCCGAAAGCCTGCGGGCGAACTTCTATGTGAACCCCACCGGCCGGTTCGTCATCGGCGGCCCGGTCGGGGACGCCGGCCTGACCGGCCGCAAGATCATCGTCGACACCTACGGCGGCTTCGCCCGGCACGGGGGAGGTGC
>JACCQS010000214.1 GCA_013814015.1 Geodermatophilaceae bacterium
TGACGTTCGTCCTCGACCGGCTCGAACAGCAGAGCCTGATCCAGCGTCAACCCCACCCGACAGACCGGCGCGCCAAGCAGATCGTGCTCACCGCGGCCGGGCGCCGCTGCCGTGACGGCGTGCTCAAACATCTGAGCACCCAGTCCCCGCTGGCCCCGCTCACCGCCGCCCAGCAGGAATCCTTCCGCGACCTGCTGCAAACGCTCATCGCGGACGTTAGCGCCCGCGAACCACCGCCGAATGGATGACGGGCGACTGGACGTCCTCGACACAGTCGATGCGCCCGCAGGATGATGGGTCCGGGAACGGTTGATCAGGCTGGCGAGGGCTGCAGGAAGTCGCAGGAAGGCGGCCCAGTCGCTAACGTCGATCTCGTGCCGCGTGTGATCCCTGAGCTCATCTGCTCCGATCTGGACGCCAGTCTGGCTTTCTACGGCCTCCTCGGCTTCACCATCCGCTATCAGCGCCCCGAAGAGCGCTTCGTGTACCTGACCCGTGACGGCGCCGCCCTGATGCTGGAGCAGCCTCATACTCACGACCGCCTCTATCCCCACGCGGAACTGGCCCAGCCGTACGGCCGGGGGATGAACCTGTCAATCGACGTCGACGATGTCGAGAAGGTCCACGCGGCGGTGACACGGGCCGGCCACGAACTGTTCCTCCACTTGGAGGAGCGCTGGTATGACCGCCGCGAGGACGCCATCGGCGTCCGCCAGTTCGTCGTGCAGGACCCCGACGGGTATCTGATGCGTCTCACCCAGGACATCGGCACGCGCCCACGCCCCAGATGACGATCCCTGACCCGGTTCGAGGAACCGCTGGGACGCGCCAAGGTCGGCCGGCTGCGGCGTTAGGACTGGCGGGTGGCGTTGGTGATGAGGTGTTCGGTGCCGTACCAGCCCCAGTAGACGCGGTGGTCGGTGATCCGGCCGTCGGCGAGTTCCATGACTTCGGCGATGTCGATCTGGTCGCCGTCGGGAGTGACGCGCCGGTACTCCCAGGACAGCGTGTGCCCGTTCCATAAGAACGGGTCCTCGCGGTGCCAGCGGACCAGGTCGTTCGGGCGTCGCCGGGCGCCTTCGTGGAAGAAGCGTCCGAGTTCGGTCTTGCCGTGCAGGGTTCCGTCTGCACGGTCGAGGACGCGGGTGACCAGTGGGCTTTCCAGGGTGGCGTCGTCGGTGTAGAGCTCGAGCAGCCCAGCGACGTCGCCAGTGCGTGCACGCTCGTGCCACTGGTGGTAGACGGCCTGAGCCTGGTCGAGGTTGGCGCGGCCGGCCTCGCCGACGGGGTCGGTGACGCGTCGGTCGTCGTCGAGCAGGCTGAAGCTGTACCACCCCCAGTAGACGTGGTGTTGCTCGATCAGCCCGTCGCGGATCTGCAGGACCTCGACGATGTCCATTTGATCGCTGTCCCCCTCGACACCGGTGCGCGGGTACTCCCAGCTCAAGCGGGTTCCATCGGTGAGGTAGCCGGTGCGCGAGCGCTGCCGCTTGGGTGATTGGTGGGCGAAGACCCGCGGCAGGAAGCGGCGCAGCTGCTCGCGGCCGCGCACGATCCCGTGCGGTCCGCCGAGAAGGTGCCGCACCAGGGGGCTCTCCAGGGTGGCGTCCTCGGCGTAGAGCGCGAGAGCCGCGTCCACGTCTTTGGCGCCGAGCGCGTCGTCCCAAGCGTGGAAGATCCGCTCCAGGTCAGCCGCGTGGCCAGGCGCGGTGTTGGCGGTGGTGCCAGTCATGGTCGTCCTCCTCGAGAATGTGTTGTCTCCGACGCTAGAAGCACAACGTTTTGTTGGGCGGCAAAATGTGGATGTGTCAGGCTTGCGGAGTGGCCCCGCCCGACTCGACCCCAGCAACCGCAGGCCGAGCCCCGCCCGCGGTGACGGCTGCGGAGGTGTCAGCCCGAGACCGTGACCTGGCGCCGATCGCGGCGCTGTTCGGCGACCCGGCCCGTGTCGCGATGCTCTCCGCGCTGGCCGCAGGCCACGCCCTTCCCGCTGGAGACCTCGCTCGTGCCGCCGGTGTGCATCCGGCCACCGCCACCGCGCACTTGCGCCGGCTGATCGACGCCGACCTGGTGCGGGTCCGTGCCCAGGGCCGGCACCGTTACCACGAACTGGCCGGACCGCAGGTCAACGAGGTCCTCGAAGCACTCGCGCAACTCTCCCCACCCGCACCGGTCACCTCGCTGCGCCAGCAGCGGACGGCGACAGCGACCGTCGAGGCCCGCACCTGCTACGACCACCTCGC
>JACCQS010000226.1 GCA_013814015.1 Geodermatophilaceae bacterium
GTCCGCGGCCGTTCGCTGTGCCGTATGACATCCGCATGTGCGACTGCGACCATCTTGTCCGCTACCGAGCGAACGGTGCAGGAGGCCGTTCGGCCTGCGGGATGTTTCCGCCGGTTATCAGTCCGCCGGGCGCCAGACGGCGAGCTCGGATCCGCCCGGCTCCCAGAAGTGAAACCGCCGGCCGCCGGGGAAGTCGAATGGCTCGACAGTCACCGTGCCACCCGCTGCCTCAGTCGCCACCGGGGCTTCCTCGAGGTCCTCGGCGCGAATCACAACGAGAGGTGCGCTCGGTTGCCCAGCCGCATCGGACTGGAATCCGAGGGAGATGCCGCCGCCCTGGACATCGACGTAATCCGGTCCGTATGGAGTGCGAGTCCAGGCCGAAAGGCTGCTCGAGGAAGGCACCGATCATGGCGGCCGAGGACGACGCGAACTCGACCATGCCGCGGAAGGCTACCGAGTGGTTCGGTCACCGGTTGCTTGCCCCGTTTGCCAAGGGTCCCCATGCGGGCACTGCACTTTCCTCTGGCGTCGCGGGCCGCTGGCGGCGTGCCCAGCCGGGTCGGCTATCGGACATCTCACGGTTCGTTCTCGCGATCGAAAGGATCCGATCGTGGCCGTTGGGAGGGTGCTGTTCGGGCAGCTGCGTGCACCGTCAGTGAGCTGTCCAGCCACCGTCGACGGGCGGCACCACGCCGGTGATGAAGCCGGCGTCGCGTCGGGTGAGCAGAAGTGCAGCGGCGCCGATCTCGTGTGGTTCGGCCCAGCGGCCGATCGGAACCTCGCTGGTGAGGAAGTGCCGTACCTGCGGATCGTCCTGGACGCCGTCGTTGAGCGGGGTGCGGAACGGGCCGGGAGCAAGCGCGTTGACGGTTATGCCGGTGTCGGCGAGTTCGACGGCGAGGCTGCGGGTCAGCTGGATCACGGCGCCCTTGCTCGCCGCGTAGCCGGAGCGGTCGGCGGCGCCGATCAGCCCGAGTGCACTGGCGAGCGTCACGATGCGGCCGTAGCCAGCCGGGCGCATCAGCCGTGCCGCCGCGCGGCAGGCGAGCCAGGTAACCACGTTCACGTCCAGGCAGGCGCGCCGATCGGTGACGTCGAGGGCGTCCACGGCGCCGCGGGCCTGGATGCCGGCGCTGGTCACGATGACGTTCAGCCGGCCGTATCGCTCGGCGATCGTCGCGACCATCTCGTCGACGGAGCGCTCGTCGGTGACGTCGCAGTGCATCGCGTCGAAGGACGCACCGGCGTCGGCAGCCAGTTGGTCGGCGACCGATCGGCTTCTGGTCGTCGATCGACCAGCGACAATCACGGTGGTGCCGGTGCGGGCCAGCGCGTGCGCGATCGCCAGGCCAAGGCCGGACGTTGCGCCAGTCACGACTGCGACCTCCCCGCGTCGGTCCTCGGCCGCACTGCTCGCCGCTGTCATCGAGCGAACCCCTCGATGTGGCCGACATACCAGTCCGGGAAGCCTAGGCTGCGCGCCGGCCCGGCGATCCGCTCGACGTACGCGGGATCGGTGGGCGCGGGTGCCATCGCCGGGCAGAGGTAGGTCAGCACCGGCCGCAGCGTGCCGTCCGGCGTGCAGGTGACGATCGCCTCCGGCAGGTAGAGCTGGCCGAGCTGCCCGTACGCGTGCTCGGTGTACAGGCGCGTCAGCTCGTCATGCGTCGCCGTGGCATTGATGCCCCACACCGTGTCGCGGGTGGATCGGATCAAGTTGGCCCGCGGAGCGATGACGAGTTCGAAGCCCGCGGCACAGGCCACCTCCCAGCGGCCCGGCGCGAGGCCGGCCTCGGCGAGCACGTCCCGATTGATGTACGAGCCGTAGAAGAACACCCACACACGTGTCGCTGTCCGTTCGATCATCTGGTCCCTCTGCCGCGTCCGTTTGGTGCTACACACGCTAGGCACGATCGCGGACAAGGTGTTGCGCAGTTCGGCGGAGCCGACGCCGCGTTGCGGCAAGATCTCTCGAATGGACGAGATCGACGGAAGAATCCTTGCCGAGTTGCAGGACGACGGCCGTTTGACTGTCACCGAGTTGGCGCAGCGGGTGAGCTTGAGCGTGTCCCGCTGCCATCGGCGCCTGCGCGATCTCGAAGGCAGCGGTGCGATCCGTGGCTACCACGCCGATGTCGATCCAGGCGCGCTCGGTTTCGGGTTCGAGGCGGTGGTGTTCGTGACGATGAACCAGGAGGACCGCGACACCCTCGCGGCGTTCGAGGCCGGCCTCGCCGCCATCCCAACCGTCGTGCAGGCCCAGCGGCTCTTCGGCGACCCGGACTACCTGCTGCGCGTCGTCGCGCGCGACAGCGCCGACTACCAGCACACGTACGACTTCGACCTATCAGCGCTCCCTGGAGTCCACCGGATCACATCCACCATCGTGATGAAGGACGCGGTCCGGCGACGCAGACCGCCGTCCCGTTGACCCATCGTCTTCCGGCGTCGGCTTTCGCCATACGGAATGTACGTCGCCTCCACAGAGTCGACCGGGGCGGACTGGGTTGGTCAGGCGAGGTCGGGTGGGGGTCGGTGTTGGCGCCGCTGAGCACGACGGCGATGCGTTCTGCGGGGCGGGGTTGGTAAGCGCCGGTCAGTAGCGCGGCGAGTGCGGCCGCGGCGCCGTGTTCGACGACCAGGCGACGGTGGTCCCAGAGCAGCTTGCGTGCCGCGATGATCTGGCTGTCGTCGACCAGCACGGATTGGACGTCGG
>JACCQS010000244.1 GCA_013814015.1 Geodermatophilaceae bacterium
TGTTCCTGCGCTGCAACGTCTGGCGCCAGGCCGCGGAGAACGTGGCCGAGTCGCTGACCCGGGGCGCCCGGGTCGTGGTGTCCGGTCGGCTCAAGCAGCGTTCGTTCGAGACCAAAGAGGGCGAGAAACGCACCGTCGTGGAGCTCGAGGTGGACGAGGTCGGTCCGTCGCTGCGCTATGCCACGGCGAAGGTCACCAAAGCCTCCCGCGGTAGCGGCGGAGGTGCCGGCGGCGGCGGCTTCGGGGGCTCGGGATCCAGTGGTGGATCCGACGACCCTTGGTCCACACCGGCTGCCCCCAGCAGTGACGAACCCCCCTTCTAAACCTTCCTTCCCCGCTTTGCTCGTACGGCGCGAACCGCTCGTACGGCACCCTTTCTAGGAGTTCCAACACGATGGTCAAGCCACCACCGCGCAAACTGCGCAAGAAGATCTGCGCGTTCTGCAAGGACAAAGTCACCTACGTCGATTACAAGGACACCAACCTGCTGCGCAAATACATCTCCGACCGGGGCAAGATTCGGGCCCGTCGGGTGAGCGGCAACTGCTCCCAGCACCAGCGTGACATCGCCGTCGCGGTCAAGAACAGCCGTGAGATGGCGCTGCTGCCCTACACCTCGACTGCCCGCTAGGGGGATCGGAGATGACCATGCGGTTGATCCTCACCCAGGAAGTCGGCGGTCTCGGCAGTCCCGGGGACGTGATCGAGGTCAAGAACGGGTACGGCCGGAACTACCTGCTGCCCCAAGGCTTTGCGATGAAGGCGACCCGGGGCGCCGAGAAGCAGATCGAAACTCTGCAGCGGACCCGCGCCGCCCGCGAGGTGCGCACCCTCGAGGAGGCCAAGTCCGTGGCCGGCCAGCTCGGCGCGCTGACGGTCACCCTCACGGCGCGCGCCGGCGACGGCGGCCGGCTGTTCGGGTCGGTGACCACCACCGACATCGTGGACGCAGTCAGCGCGGCGGGCGGTCCGGAACTCGATCGCCGTCGGGTGGAGCTGCATGGCTCGATCAAGTCCACCGGCAAGCACACGGTGACCGTACGAATCCACCCCGAGGTAGCCGCCGAGGTCTCCCTGGACGTCGTGGCCAGCTGATCCAAGACGTTCGTCCTCAGGGTGTGGAATGCCACCCCTGACGTGATCGAGTTCGCGCTGGGGTGTCGGTTGGCGCCGCTATGGTCCACAGATCGACGCAGGTCCATGCGGGGCAGACGGTCGGGGTTGGTTGCCTGAGCACGAACGGATCAGGCGTCAGTGGCGATTCTTCAGAGTCCCCGGAGCCCAGCGGTCCGTGGCGCGCGATGAGTTCGAGGCGCTCCCGAAGCACGGCCAGGCCGCGTTGGCTCATGCAATCGCTCGCTGGCAACGGGGCCAGTCGCTGCCTGCCGAGGTGAAGCCACTGGCCGGCGGGTTACTGGAGTTGCGAGTCCAAGTCGGTCGTGACCCGTATCGTGCGATCTTCTTCAAGGACACTCCGGTACATGATGTCTGCGTCCTCGCGGTCTACAAGAACCAGCGGAGGCTGCCGAAGTCGGACCTGTATCTCGCGCGCCAGAGGATGAGGCAAGGGAAGACCGAGGGGTCCTGAAGATCGCCCGGCGTGTTTGCCAAGACAGCCAGCGCCAGCTTAGTATCGGTTCCAGCCGGTACGTCAACCGTCGCACAACCACAAAGCCCCTCAGCCTTGCCTTGGTCGATGGAAGCGAACGCATTGTGCCCTGGACCGATGCGATCGACAAAACGCAGCAGAGTTCCGTCTCCGCTCTTCCTGCATGAGCAGCAGGACGGATCGCAACCGCGCACTTGCCGCCCGAGTGGCAGCCAAGGCGGAGATCGCCGATGTCCGGATTCTGCAGTCCACCTTCGCGCTGGAGAAGTTTCCGGCAGGAGCCCAGCGGCTGGGTTGGACGCTGGAGTTGGAACCTGCAACTGAGTTCGACGCAGGAGATGACCACTTCGTCGTCAGTTGTCGGTACATCGTCACGATTGATGAGGTAGCCGAGGAGGACTCAAGCCAAACTGCCGACTCGGATGGAGCCGTGGCAAGAATTGAGTTCACCATGGCCGCCCTGTACGAGCTGGGCTACGCCGACTCAGACTTAGCACCCACCGCTGAGGAAGTGACCGCCTTCGGTGCCTCGACCGGAGCGTTCGCTCTCTATCCTTACGCCCGGGCCTATGCCCAGGATGTCTCCACCCGCTTGGGGCTGCCTCCGTTGACTCTGTCGATCTACCGAGTGCCGATTTCGTCTCCGGAGGGCGCGACTGTCGAGGCACCAGCGGCCACGACTGGGTTTCCGGCTCGGTTTTAAGGCGGGTGGCGATCGGTGGCCTGCGGCAGCTTTATCTGGGGTAGCACCGCCCCGCCGTGGCGGGCGACACAGGGCAGTACCCTCATTGCGGCTTAAGGACTTGAGTTCGTCTCTCAAAATTGGGTCGGTCATCTCGGTCTTCATGGCCGAGCCCTATTTCCGCTTTCATCGATCCGCCGGGATGACTGGACACGAACTCAGTCAGCTCGGCGCGTTGACGGTCTCGTTGAAGGCGCGTGCCGGGGACGGCGGCCGGCTGTTCGGCTCGGTGACCCCGAGCGCCGTCGTCGATGCCGTACGCGATGCCGGTGGCCCGGAACTCGACCGCCGCCGGTCGAACTGCACGGCGCGATCAAGTCCGTCGGCAAGCACGTCGTGACGGGACGAATCCATCCCAAGGTTGCCGCCGAGGTCTCCCTGGACGTGGTCGCGAGCTGACGTTCAGGCCAAGCCGGATGCGTGACTCCTCCGTCGGGCTAATTCCCACCCCAGCAGTGCGAACAGCAACATCCACCCGCTGATCGCCAGTCTGGCCAAGACGAACGGGCCGAAGATCGCAGGCGTCATCGGGACAAAGACGTAGACGCCGAGCAGCAGCGGAAGGAATCGTTGCCAGCCCTGCCAGAGCCCGGCACGCAGGACGGCGATGCCGGTGAGCACGAGGCCGATTCCGATGACCATGGACGCCACTCCGTAGATGGTGTCCAGGATGTCGGTGTGCGGGCTGGGGTACGGCGCATTCGCGGCGGGGATTGCGGCCAGCTCGGTCAGCGCCAACAGCGTCATGCCGGCGACCGCGGTCACGGTCCCCCACGGCCCGAGGCGAGTCTTGCCGAGGGCACCGGAGCGCCAGAGTGCGAGCAGGCCCAGCACGAGGGCGAGGTGTTGGACGAAGAAGAACGACTGGATGAGTGTGAACGCTGTCGGCCCCAGCGGATAGCCGTAGACGTCGGGCTCGACAGCGGGCGGCACGACCGCGAGGGCAATGCCGGAGGCGGCACCCAACAAGCCACCCCACAGACACACGAGGCCAGCGCGCCGTACGAGCACGGCGTCGGACTGCGTGCTCGTAAGCTCTTCAACGGTCATTGGATGGCCTCCCGAGACGGCATGAAAGGTAATAAGGTAATCCTGTTAATCAGGGTGACCTTAAGGAATTGGTGAGCAGGACGCAAGAGCATGGGCAAGAAGAGGTCAACACGATCGCGATGCTGGGTCGTGCCTACAGCCTGCTGGGATTCAAGATCGTCGACGGGGTGGTGGGCGCGGGATTCCCGCAGAAGCCCTCGCACTCGGCCGTCTTCGCCCAGATCAGGCCTGAGGGCTCACGCCTGACTGATCTCGCCCGCGGCGCCGGCATGACCCCCCAAGCGATGGGCGAACTCGTCGACGAACTGGAAGCGATGGACTACGTCGTCCGTCGACAGGATCCGACGGACCGGCGCGCCAAACTCATCGTCCTCACCGAGAAGGGCCGGGCGTGTGTTGCGGCAGGAGTCTCGACGATCCGCGGACTCGAGGAGCGGGTCACCGAGAAACTTGGAGCGCGTGGCCACCAACAGCTTCGCACCCTGCTGAACAAGTTGCTCGACGACCGATGAGCTTCAAACGCCTCGTTGAGGCAGACTTTCTTGTGTCCACAGGGCGTGGATGCCGATTAGGCAGGGCGACCAGCCTGAAAGAGCGAGCAGGCGACGCCCGTCCACCGAGATCCCCAGTGGTCCACACAGGACGAACCGGCGTGGCGCACAACTTGTCCCACGGATGATTCACCGGACGGTTTGATTGCCAGACCCCGGTCACCTAGCTTGCTCTTTGCAGCGACAAGGTTATGCACTGACTCGGGACGACCGAATATGTCAGACCCTCGCGATAGAACACATGTTCGGAGCCATTCCATGATGCGACGTGGATGCTGAGGCGAAGGGGGTCCCGGACGGATGGCGGTCACCGATGACCTGGACCGGTCTCCCTCGACTGAGTTCGACCGTCAGCCACCGCAGGACTTCGCGGCCGAACAGTCGGTATTGGGCGGCATGCTGCTGTCCAAGGACGCGATCGCCGACGTCATCGAGACCGTCCGGGGCACGGATTTTTACCGGCCGGCCCATCAGCTGGTCTACGAGACGATCACCGACCTCTACTCCCGCGGCGAGCCCGCCGACCCGGTCACCGTCTCCGCGGCGCTGAACAAGGCCGGCAACCTGTTACGGGTCGGCGGAGCGCCGTACCTGCACACCCTCATCTCGTCGGTGCCCACCGCAGCCAACGCCGGCTACTACGCGACGATCGTCGCCGAGCGGGCGATTCTGCGGAGATTGGTCGAGGCCGGGACCCGGATCGTGCAACTCGGGTACGGCGCCGCCTCCGGGCGCGGCGGCGAGGTCGACGAGATCGTCGATCGGGCCCAGGCCGAGGTGTACGACGTCACCGAGCGGCGGATGTCCGAGGACTACGTCGTCCTGGAGAAGCTGCTTCAGGGAACCATGGACGAGATCGACGTGATTTGCTCGCGTGGCAGCGAAACACTCGGAATCCAGACCGGCTTCGAGGACCTCGACGCGAAGACCCACGGCCTGCTCCCCGGCCAGCTGATTCTGGTGGCCGCTCGGCCGGCGATGGGTAAGTCGACATTGGCCCTTGACATCGCGCGAAGCTGCTCGATCAAAGGCGGTCTGACCTCGGTGATCTTCTCGCTTGAAATGAGTAAGTCGGAGATCACCATGAGGCTGCTGTCCGCGGAGGCGAGGGTCCAGCTGCACAGAATGCGCTCCGGAGCAATAGGCGATGATGAGTGGGCGAAACTCGCCCGGCGAATGGGTGAGATCCATGACGCCCCGCTATTCATCGACGATTCACCGTACCTGACCATGATGGAGATTCGGGCTAAGTCTCGGCGGCTCAAGCAGCGTCACGATCTGCGACTGGTAATCGTGGACTACCTGCAGTTGATGTCCAGCGGGCGGAAGGTCGAATCCCGTCAACAGGAGGTCAGCGAGTTTTCCCGGCAGCTCAAGCTGCTGGCCAAGGAACTGGAGGTCCCGGTGATTGCGGTCTGTCAGCTGAACCGTGGCCCGGAACAACGCCAGGACAAGAGGCCGCTCCTGTCCGACCTTCGGGAGTCAGGCTCTCTTGAACAAGACGCTGACCTCGTCATACTCATTCATCGTGACGACATGTACGACGAGGAATCCCCGCGGGCCGGAGAGGCCGACTTGATTATGGCCAAGCACCGTAACGGACCGACCGGCACTGTCACAGTGGCGTTCCAGGGTCAATACAGCCGCTTCATCGACATGGCTCGATAACGCAGACTGTCCGTGACGGAGGCAGTCCCAACATCGATCGGGTCTATCCGGCCAAGTCGGCCCGAAATGCCTCATGCCGGATCGACCAGCAAGGCGATGTTCCTCCCTCCCGGCAGAGGGCTGCGAGTGCCTAGTGGTGGTATTGGTGGACCACGGCGTGTCCTTTGCCGCGGCGGATGAGTGCGCGGTTGACGGGCACGGTGACCACGAACGCTACGGCCAGGGCAACGGCGAGGGCGCCCCAGAACAGCCACGATCCGAGGCCAGCATCCATCGCGCCGGGGATGATCAGGAGGATCGCGTTGTCGACGATCTCCATTACGGTGATGGAGATCGTGTCTGCGGCTAGGGCGATGCCGAGCGCGGCGCCGAGGGCGAGTCCCGACCGCAGAACCGGGACGAGGGTGAAGGAGTAGCCGAAGAAGAACGCCAAGGCGATCGCAAGGACGATGGTCGCGGTGTTGGACCATCCCA
>JACCQS010000246.1 GCA_013814015.1 Geodermatophilaceae bacterium
GCCCGTTGCCGGTGAGCAGGATGCAGCCGACGTCGGAGGTCATCCGCGCGTGGTCCAGGGCACGGTAGAGCTCATCGACCGTCCCCGGCCGGAAGGCGTTGCGTACCTCCGGCCGGTCGAAGGCGACTCGGACGACCGGCTGGTCGGTACCGTCGAGGACCTGCCGGTGGTAGGTGATGTCGGTGAAGTCGAAGCCGCTGACCGTACGCCACATCAACGGGTCGAACAGCTCAGAGACGATGCGCTCTGCCACCAGTTGCCGGTCCTCTCCGCCCCAGTCACGCAGTCACCTATCCGACTCAGGGGACCCCTGCGACGTTAGGTCGGTACCAATCTTTCCCTGATCACTGCCGGCGCCATCGGCGAACCAGGTTGCCGCCAGCACGAGACTAGGAGAATGTCCGACTGCGACGGCGGCCAGTTGCCCGGTTCACGTTGCGTGTTGCGCGATTGGCGCCTCGACGATCTCGACGGCGTGCTGCGCGAGGAATGGCAGGGGCGCTCGGCAGGTTGATCTCGGGCGGGGACCGCAACTCTCGTTTCGCCGGGTCTTTCAACCTCGTGACCGAAGGACACCGCATGGCCGACAACGCTCAGGTCACCGAGCTGCGGCTCGTCGTGACCGCGCCGGACTACGAGCAGGCGCTGCACTTCTATCGCGATGTGCTGGGCCTGCGCCAACAGGCAGTCTTCGATTCCGAGGGGGGTCGAGTGACGCTGCTCGGGGCCGGGCGGGCGACGCTGGAACTGGCCGAACCCGGCCACGCTGCCTACGTCGACGACGTCGAGGTCGGTCGACGTTCGGCCGGGCACATCCGCGTCGCATTCGCAGTCGCTGACTCGGCTGCGGCGACCGACTTGGCCCGGCAAGCCGGCGCGACTGTTCTTGCGCCCCCGACCACCACCCCCTGGGCTCGTCGAACTCCCGCCTGGATGCCCCGGCCGGACTGCAGCTGACGCTGTTCAGCGGCGAATAGCTTCTTGTCGAGTCCTACCACCGGGGCGGGGGCTCTCCGCCTGCCGTCGGTACCCTGCGGGAATGCGGGTGCTCGAGGTCTGGCGCTATCCGGTGAAGTCGCTGCGCGGCGAGCAGCTAGACGAGGCCCGAATCGGCCTGGAAGGCGTCGAGGGTGACCGGCGGTACGCGATCTTCGACGTCGCGACCGGGTTCGGCTTGACCGCTCGCAGGGCACCGGAACTGCTGTTCGCCGCTGCCCGGATGCGCCCGGACGGCAACGCCGAGATCACTCTGCCTGACGGTTCGGTCGCGACCGACGATGCTGCACTTTCGGATTGGCTTGGCCGCGAGGTTGCGCTCCGCTCGACCGAGCAGGTGACCCAGCGGCGCTTCGAGAACCCGGAGGACTTCGAGAACGAGGCGACCGGCAGGTGGGAGCCGTTCGAGGGATCGAACGGCGCCTTCCAGGACTCCGGCAACGCGGCCGTCTCGCTGCTGTCGAGGGCGTCGATGCGCGACTGGGAACAACAGCGCTTCCGGGCCAACATCGTGCTCGACGGGGCCGGCGAAGATCAGCTCGCCGGGACGCGGATGGCGCTCGGCGAGGCAATTCTGGACGTACGCAAGCGGCTCTCGCGCTGCGTCATGGTCACCCGACCACAGCCCGGCGGCATCGAACGCGACCTCGACGTCCTACGCACGATCCACCGCGAGCTCGGCGGCTGCCTGGCCATCGGTGCGGTCGTGTCAGCGCCCGGCACGGTACGTACTGGCGACGAACTGCTGTCGTACGCCGGCTGAGATTCGACTCGAGCGGCAAGATCATGAGCGCCGGGAGTGCAGTCGTGCTGCACCTGCTGCGCTCACGATCATGCAAAACGAGCCGGTCTCACCTACAGCAGAGGAGCCCGGTCCCTCAGGGCAGCGGTTTGCGCAGGTGCACCAGGGTCAGACCCGGCTTGAGCTCCTCGCGGCGCTCCTCGACGTACCCGTTCCGCTCGTACAACCGGAGATTCCCGGCACTGAGGTGGCCGGTGAACAGCGCTGCACTGGTCACCTCCGGGCCCGCGTCAGCCTCGGCAGCGGCCAATAGCGCCGTACCCAGTCCGCTGCCCTGCAGATCCGGCGCAACAGTCAGCCGGCCGATGTGCAGCGTCTCGCCGTCCATGACCGAGCGCACCGCGCCAACCAGCCGAGAACCGCGAAGAGCCTTGTGCCCCAGGCAATCGGACAGTTCAGCAACGAGCTCAGGAAGGGTCTGGACCAACGGAGGTAAAGCCGGGTCGCCGTAGATCTGCGCCTCGGAGACGTACGCGGCTCGCTGCAGGGTGAGCACCTCGCCGGCATCGGCGACAGACAAGCGCCCGATCACCGGTGCGTCCAGGAAGCCTTGCTGGTCCAGCTCCAGGTCGATGAAAGCCGCGATCATGGTGCGGTACGTGCGCTCGACCACGTCGGCGTCCGCACCCATGTCGGCGGCTATGTCGCGGACGCGGGACACGACCTGCTCCACCCGTTCGGGATCTCCTACGGCCGGGGCCATCGCCTTGAGCTTGCCCGCGGCACGCACCCAGATCTCACGTTCGGCGATCTCCTGGACGAGTTGCCGGTCGACCCGGTCGATCTCGGTACGGACCTCCTGCAGCGCGCTTTCGCTGGCGTTGTTCCTAGCCGCCTCCGCATCGTTCACGAGTAGCAGTATGCACACGTGACGACCGACAGGGCTGGCGCATCGCAGCGAGCGAACCGTCAGACATGACTGAGTACGAGCTCGGCGTCGAGGAGCGGGCGCTCGTCGAGACCGTACGAGACTTCGTGGACCGCCAGGTACGTCCCGTCGTCCGCGAACTCGAGCACGCCGACACCTATCCCGAAGATCTGATCGACCAGATGAAGCGGCTCGGAATCTTCGGCCTGGCGATCGGCCGGCCGTATGGCGAGGCCGAGGTGTCCACGTCCTGCTACGCGCTGGTGACCGAGGAGTTGGCCCGCGGCTGGATGAGTTTGGCCGGTGCCATGGGCGGGCACACAGTCGTCGCCAAGCTGATCCAGTCGTACGGGACCGACGAGCAGAAGGACCGCTACCTGTCCGCGATGGCCACCGGCCAGATCCGGGCGACGATGGCGCTGACCGAACCCGGCGGCGGCTCGGACCTACAGGCCATCCGAACGACCGCACGCGGAGACGGTGAGGACTACGTCGTCAACGGATCCAAGACCTGGATCACCAACGCCCGGCGTTCGGCACTGATCGCCCTGCTGTGCAAGACCGACCCAGCTGCCGAACCGGCGCACAGCGGCGTGAGCATCCTGCTGGTCGAGCACGGGCCCGGTTTCACCATCTCGCGCGACCTGCCCAAGCTCGGCTACAAGGGCGTCGAGAGCTGTGAGCTCGCATTCGCCGACTTCAGGGTGCCGCGTACGGCGCTGCTCGGGTCAGCCGAGGGACTCGGATTCAGCCAGATGATGCGCGGCCTGGAAGTCGGTCGGATCCAGGTCGCCGCCCGAGCGGTCGGGGTCGGCCGCGCCGCCCTGGAGGACTCGATCCGGTACGCCCAAGAACGCGAGACCTTCGGCCAGCCGATCTGGAAGCACCAGTCCATCGGCAACTATCTCGCGAACATGGTCACCAAGCTCACCGCCGCGCGCCAACTCGTGCTGCACGCCGCCCGCCGGTTCGACTCCGGCGAGCGTGCGGACATGGAGGCCGGGATGGCCAAACTGTTCGCCTCCGAGACCGCCATGGAGATTGCCCTGGATGCGGTCCGGATCCACGGCGGGTACGGCTACTCGACCGAGTTCGATGTCGAGCGGTACTTCCGGGACGCGCCGCTGATGATCGTCGGTGAGGGTACGAACGAGATCCACCGCAACGTCATCGTCGGGCAACTGATCAACCGCACCCGGATTCGCTGAGCCCGCTGGTTCATGTGGTCTGGTCCTCAAAGGTCAACGCTGGCCCGCTGGCTATCGTCGGAGGCCGGCAATCGAACCGACGAGCGCGGCTGCAGCCGCCGATGAGGCAGGTACGAGTGAAATCAGGCGTCACCATCGCAGATCGAGATCTCCAGCTACGTCCGCAAGACGACCTCTTCGGGTACGTCAACGGCTCCTGGGTCCGGCGCACGAGATACCGGACGACCGGGCAACGTATGGCAGCATGACGCAGCTCCGCGACACCGCGGAGGCTGACGTACGCGTGATCGTGGAACAAGCAGCGGCCGGGAGACGCGCCGGCTGGATCTGCTGCTCGCAAGGTGGGCGATCTGTTCGCGAGCTTCATGGATGTCGATCGCGCAAACGCGCTGGCAAGCGCACCGATCAGCGAAGAACTCGCCGACGTTCGTACGGTGCAGGACGTCTCGGCGCTGCTGGGCCTGGCCGGACGCCTGCACCGGACCGGCGTGAGCGATGCGGTCGGCCTGTGCGTGGATACCGATGCCCGGAACTCCTCCCGCTATCTCGTGCACCTCAGTCAGGCCGGCCTCGGGCTGCCCGACGAGTCCTACTACTGCGAGGACTCCTTCGCCGAGATCCGAGCGGCCTACGTCGCTCACCTGGCGCGGATGCTGGAATTGTCCGGGTACGCCGCGTCCGCAGTGACCGCGACGGAGGCCGCCGGGTGAATTCTGGCGCTGGAGACACGGCTGGCCGCCGGGCACTGGGACGTCGTAGAAAGCCGGGATGCCGTTGCCACCTATACCCTTCTGGACCGTGCCAAGTTGGAAGCTCAAGTACCGCAAGTCGATTGGGCTGCCTGGCTGTCCGGTCTCGGCGCTCCCGGCAACGCTTGCGACGAGGTTGTCGTACGCCAGCCCAGCTATCTGAGCGCCTGGTCCGAGGCGCTGGCTGAGCTGCCACTCGCGGACTGGAAGCACTGGCTTGTCTGGCAGGTTGTCAGCAGCCGGTCGCCATACCTGTCGGCAGAGCTCAGTGCGCAGCGATTCGACTTCTATGGCCGGACGCTGAGCGGGACGCCGCAGCAGCGGGTCCGCTGGAAGCGTGGCATCTCCCTCGTCGAGGGGGCCGCTGGGTGAGGTGGCCGGGCAGCTGTACGTGGAACGGCACTTCCCGCCGCTGGCCAAGGCGCGCATGGCGCAGTTGGTGGACAACCTCGTAAGGTACTTGGGGCCGAGCCGGCCGCGATTGACCCGATCCACGGCGCGGCCACGGACGCCGACCATCCGGCCGTCGCGTACCGCGATGTCGAGGGCGTCCCCGTTGGAGTGCAGGATCGTCGCGGACTGGACC
>JACCQS010000260.1 GCA_013814015.1 Geodermatophilaceae bacterium
TGTTCCTGACTAGGCCCTCACTCGTGCACTACACCCGCGATCGGGACGAACTCACCTCGCGTAGCGATGAGATCTTCGGCTGGATCGCCGACGGGTCGCTCCGGGTGCAGATCGGACACCGCTACCCATTGGCCGAGGCCGCGCAGGCGCACCGTGATCTCGAGGGCCGTAAGACCACCGCCAAAGTGCTACTGATCCCCTGACCGATTCCAGCGCGGATCACTGGTCGGTCAGCGTTGGGACATCGGTCGGTCAGCGTTGGGACATCGTGTAGCGCAGCTTCGACATCATGAACTCGGCCTGCGGCACGATGCCGCTCTCCTGGAAAAGGGAGCCGACCCGCTCGGTGAACTGCTCTGGCTCCCACCGCTGCCCGTCGTTCTCGATGACAGCCACCGATGTGTACGGCTGATAGAGCTCGACTGTGTCGCCCTGCACCCCGAAAACCTTGCCGCTGATGTCGCCGGCCGCATCCGAGCACAGCCAGGCCACGAATGGGGCGACGTTGTCGGGAGCCCAGAAGTCGAACGTTCCGCTTTCGGTGGCCGGGATGTCGCCGTACGCGGACTCGGTCATTGCCGTACGCGCGGCCGGGGCGATCGCGTTCGACGTCACGCCGTACTTCGCCATCTCCTGGGCCACGATCGTGGAGAACGCCGCGATCCCCGCCTTGGCGGCGCCGTAGTTGGCCTGACCGAAGTTGCCCAGGATCCCCGAGGTCGACGCCGTGTGCACCATCCGGCCGGGCCTGTTCTCTGCGTGCCAATAGCCGCAGGCGGCATGCGTCGCGGCGTAGTGGCCACGCAGGTGCACGGCGATGACGGGGTCCCACTCCTGCGGCGACATCTTGACCACGGTTCGATCGCGCAGGATGCCGGCGTTGTTCACCAGGGCATCGAGCTGACCGAAGCTCTCCAGCGCGGCCGCAACCAGCTTGTCGGCCACCTCGACCTGGCTGACGTCACCCTCGACCAATACCGCCCGGCCACCGCTCGACTCGATCTCCGCGACGACAGCGGAGCCGGTCGCCGGGTCGAACTCGTTGACGACGACAGCGGCACCCTGCCGAGCGCATTCCAACGCTTCCCCCCGGCCCAGCCCACGGCCGGCTCCGGTGACGATCACGACGCGGTCTTCGAGGATTCCCATGGTGGCGAAATCTAGTCGAGGGCAAATCTGGTGGAACAAAGGCTTGCACTTCGATGCCTTGACGATATATCGTTTACTCATCGACGACACACGTCGAGATAATGAATTGGAGTACCTGAGATGTCGACATACGCATCTTCTTCCAGCTGGCGCGATGCCAGCACCGCATGGAACAGCTTGCTCGCCGCCGCTGCCGAGGCAGCCCGCGAGCTCACCAGCGAGCATGGCGGGCGGGCCGGCGCACGACGCCGCCCGCGAGCCCACGAACACGGCCCGCATCACGACGCCAGGCATGACCCAGGCAACGAGTCCGGGCATGACCACGGGCACCGTCACGATCATCGCCGCGGACACCGGCACGGCGGCGGTTTCGACCGCTCGGACGGTGGCCCCGGCCCGTTCGGACCTGGCGGCCTGTTCGGCCCTCCGGGCGGCCCGGGTCATGGACACGGGCACGGCGGTCCCGGCTTCGGTCATCCCGGCGGACCATGGCGCGCACGGGGTCGGGGCCGAGGCCGCGGTGCCCGGCGCCGAGGCGACGTACGCGCGGCCATTCTGGTCCTGCTCGACGAGCAACCCAGGCACGGCTACGAACTGATCAGCGAGATCAGCGAACGCAGCGGCGGCGTGTGGCGGCCGAGCCCAGGAACGGTGTATCCGACCCTGTCCCAGCTCGAGGACGAAGGCCTCGTGAGGTTGGAGCGACTCGACGGCCGCAAGACCGCAACCCTGACCGATGAAGGACGCGCTTACGTCGAGGAGAACCGGGCACAACTCGGCGAACCCTGGACCGAGGTGGCCGGAGACGTTCGCGCCGAGAACCGCACGCTGGCCGGAGTCATCGCCCAGGTCGGCATGGCCGCCAGCACGGTGGCTCTGCACGGCACACCCGAGCAGGCCACCCGGGCCGCGGAAATACTCGAACGAGCGCGCCAGGAGCTGTACGGCCTGATGGCCCAGCCCAAGCCCGCCTCGCCGGACACGCCGCAGGACGCACCGGGGAAGGTCCAGGGCGCCTCGGCCGAACCGTCAAGCCCAACGCAGGACTAGCTGGACCCGGCGGCGACGACGGCCGCCTGATATGCGGACGCGCCCCGTTCCTGGCGGTTTACATCCAAACCGCCAGGAATGGGCTCGTCGCGTTGCCCCGTTCCTGGCGGTTTACGTCCAAACCGCCAGGAATGGGCTCGCGCTGCTTGCTCCGGTCCGGTCGACCGTCAGGCCGGGTTCAGTTCGGCGAGCACCTGCTCGGCGACCGGGAGGGCCGCGGAACGGTCGTGCGGCACCAGGCCGATCCGGGTCCGCCGGTCGAGCAGGTCATCGACGGTCAGGGCAAGCTCGTGCCGGACGGCATACCGGAGTTCGGCCACGGTCACCGGCAGGCCGGGCGCAACCCTCTCGGCTCCATCGAGCCCGCCCTCGGCAACGACCCGCTCGGCCTCCGTGCCGTACCGCGCAACAAGCCATGGCGCGGCGTCGATGGCGGCCAGCCGTTCCCGACCGGCCGCCCCGACGAGCGGCAACCGGCGCGTACGGCATCGCGCGGGTGAGCCGAGAGCCGACGTGACCTGGTCGACCACCTCCTCAGCCATCGCCCGGTAGGTCGTGAGCTTGCCGCCGGTGATCGTGAGGACGCCCGCAGAGTCCCGGCTGATCAGGTGCCGTCGAGACAGATCCGCGCTGCCCGACGAGGCGGCTCCAGCCAACAGCGGTCGAAGGCCGGCGAAGGCGCCGCTGACATCTTCGGGCCGCAGCGACCGGGCCAGCGCGGTGTTGATCGTTGCCAGCAGTACGTCGATCTCGGCCGCTGCCGGCCGGGGATCCTCCTCCCCGATCCGTCCCTCGACCGGCTCGTCGGTGATCCCGAGATAGGTCCGTCCATCCAATTGCGGCAGCGCGAAGACGTACCGGCTGGTCGAACCCGGCAGCGGCACCGTCAACGCAGCCCTCGGCATCCCCAGCAACGCACTCGGTACGACGAGATGCGAACCGCGGCTCGGCCGCAGCGATATCCCGTGGCTCAGCTCGCCCGCCCACACGCCGGTGGCGTTGACAACCACCCGAGCCTTTACTGACAACGGCGGACCAGAAGCGTGGCGGTCGATCAGCTCCGCTCCGTCCGCACCCAGACGAGACGCCTGCATCCTGGTAAGAATCGTTGCGCCGTACGCCGCCGCAGTACGCGCCAGCCCGAGGACGAGGCGGGCGTCGTCGACCAGTTGCCCGTCCCAGAAGACGACCCCACCACCGGCATCAGGCCGCAGCCCCGGAACCAGGTCTAGCGCTCGCTGCCGATCCACCCAGCGGGCTCGGGGCAGGCTGCCGGGCCCGCCGGGCAGTCCCACTCGGAGCAGATCCCCAGCGCCGGTGCCAAGCCGGCCGAGCATGACCGCAGCCCGGCCGGCGGTCGACGGGATCAGGAACGGCAACGGCCGGATCAGGTGCGGCGCCGTCCGGGTCATCAGGATGGCCCGCTCGCGGGCACTGTCCCGGGCCAGACCCAACTGCCCATGCGCCAGGTAGCGGAGGCCGCCGTGTACGAGCTTGCTGCTCCATCGGCTGGTGCCCTGAGCAAGGTCACTGCGTTCGACCAACGCGACCCGTAGCCCGCGACTGGCCGCGTCCAGCGCGATCCCGGCACCGGTGACCCCACCGCCCACGACCAGAAGGTCCACGCCGGTGCGGATCACCGACTCGAGACCTTCGGCCCGGCTGGCCGCATTCAGGGACGGCCATGGTACGAGCATCGCTCCAGCATGCCGCGCAAGCACCCACGTCGAACGGGCCGGTTCGCTACCCAACCTCCATTTTGGGCCGCTCCAAGGTGCCGGTTCGCTACCCAACCGCCCCTATCCGCCGCCGTTCCGCCCGGCGGCGCACTAGGGCTTACTGGGTAAGCTCCCCGAGCATGACCGCACCGGAAGAGCGAGCAGAGCTCAGCTTGACCGGTTGGGGTCCGGCCGACCCCCACGAACTGCCCAACGCCGCCCGGAAGTGGCTGCACCGCGAGACCGGCTGGACCCCGCGCTCCACTCCGGCGGAGGCGCTGGCTGCGGTCCGGACTGCGGCCACCCAGCTGCCGGACTCGACCAGTGCGGCGCTGATCGAGATCGTCGGGGACGAGCAGGTCCGCACCGACGGACCCAGCAGGCTCCGCCGAGGAGCCGGGCGCAGCTATCTCGACCTGATCCGGCGGCGTGGCGGTGATGTATCCGGTCTGCCGGATGCGGTCGTGCTGCCCGGCTCACACGACGAAGTTCTGGCCGTTCTGCGCCGTTGCGCAGACGACGACATCGCAGTGGTGCCCTTCGGCGGCGGGACGAGCGTGGTCGGCGGCTTGACCGGCGGCGCGGGCGAGCACCGCGCCGTCGTCGCCCTCGACGTCGCTCGGTTGAACACCATCGACTCGATCGACGCCAAGTCGTTACTGGTGACCGCCGGTCCCGGACTCCGGGGCCCGGAATTCGAATCCCGGATGGCCCGCTACGGACTGACCCTCGGGCACTTCCCGCAGAGCTACGAGTTCGCCACGCTGGGCGGGTACGCCGCGACCCGGTCGGCCGGCCAGGCTTCGAGCGGCTACGGCCGCTTCGACGAGTTGGTCGCCGGGGTGCGGGTGGCCACCCCGGCCGGTACCTGGCAGGTGGGCCGGCCTCCGGCCAGCGCGGCGGGCCCGGACCTGTTGGGGCTAGTGCTCGGATCGGAGGGCGTGCTCGGTGTGATCACCGAGCTGACCCTGCGGGTACGCCCAGCACCCGAAGTCAAGCACTATGAGGGTTGGTCGTTCCGGTCATTGTCGCGGGCCCTCGAGGGGATGCGTCAGCTGGCCCGGGCTGAACTGCTGCCCGACGTCGCCCGCCTCTCTGATGTCGATGAGACGCGCGCCAACATCGTGCTGGCCGCGAGCTCGAAGGCCAATGCCCTGCAAGCGCTTCTGCGTGCGCGTGGACATGGTTCCGGATGCCTGCTTATCGTCGGGTGGGAAGGTGGTCAGGAGACTGTCGGTGTACGGCGGCGCGCGGCCAGTGCGCTGCTCCGCCGATGCGAGGCCGTACGAATCGGCCGTACGGTCGGTCAGAGCTGGCTGTCCAACCGCTACTCAGGTCCCTACGTCCGCGACGCACTGCTCGATGTCGGGCTGCTCGTCGAGACGCTCGAGACGGCGGCCTCGTGGTCAGACCTGATGGACGTCTATGACGCAACCCGAGACGCGCTGATCACGTGCCTGTCCACACCTGACACGAAGCCCCTGGTGATGTGCCATGTTTCGCACGTCTACCCGACCGGCGCCTCCCTCTACTTCACCGTGCTCGCCGACCGTGCCGACGACCGCCCGATGCAGCAGTGGTTGCTGGCCAAGCGCGCGGCCACCGACGCCCTGCTATCGGCAGGCGGCGTGCTCACCCATCATCACGCCGTCGGTATCGATCACGCCCCATGGCTGTCCCGGGAAGTCGGCGATCTGGGCGTCGCCGTACTGCATGCGGTCAAGGACCGGCTCGATCCGACCGGAATCTGCAATCCGTGCGTGCTCTTCGGCCGCCCCTGACCGGCCCCTTCCAGCCGTCAGAACAGGCCGAAGTACTCCCGCTGCTCCCAGTCCGAGACATGGGCGAGGTAACGGTCCACCTCGGCACGCTTGATGGTCAGGAACCAGTCGACGACGTCGCGCCCGAGCGCCTCGGCGAACACATCGTCGCCCTGCAACGCTTCGAGGGCCGCCATAAGGCTTCGCGGTAGGAGTTCGGCCTCTGCGGCGTACGGATCGTGCGTGGCCGGGCCAGGATCATGCTTCGCCTCGAGGCCGTCCAGCCCGGAGATCACTTGGGAGGCAAGGTAGAGGTACGGGTTGGCCGCCGGCTCGCCGGACCGATTCTCCAGCCGGGTGTCCGGATCATCCGCGCCTCCGATGGCGCGCACCATCGCTCCCTTGTTGTCCTGGCCCCAGACGATCCGATCCGGGGCCAGGGAGTTCGGTCGAAAGCGTTTGTACCCGTTGACCGTCGGGGTGGTGAATGCTGATGCTGCCGCCGCATGTCGGAGCAGCCCAGCCAGCCAGTGCCGACCCGTGTCAGAGAGACGTTCGCCGATCGGCGGGCACGAAGGCCGGTGCACCAGAGCCGATATGACGTAGCGATTGGTGCAGATGCCAACCGGTCGAGGCGGACGCGGCCCCGATCGGACGCGCCATGAATGTGGCCTGCATTCCCAAGCGCCGGCTGAGCTGCCGGATCGCCGAACGACACAGGAGTACGTCATCGGCGGCGCGCAACGCGTCGGCCGGAGCGAGGGTGATCTCGACCTGACTGGCGCCGAACTCCAACTCCACCGAACGCAGCGGCAGGTCCAAGGCGGCCAACCCGCGGTGCAGGACCGCGACCAGCTCCTCCAGTGAGTCCAAGCATCTGCGCGCGATGTCTCGGGTGTCGAAGCGCACCGGCGAGCCATCCGGGAAGTGAAGACAGGGAACGCCGTACGACCGGAGGTGTCCTTCAGCAACAACGACGACGGCACGGTGAGTCCGGTTCGCAGCACGCCGGGCAGCGCGGACCGGGTGATCGTCTTACCCCGCAGAATCCCGTGTTGGTCTCCGAAGGACATCCGGACCCGCTCGACACCCCGCTCGTCCATCACCCGGCGCACCTGCGCCGCCGCGGCGTGGGCCTGATCGCCCCACAAGCCATGGCGCTCCACGAAGCCTTCACGCTCAGCGGCGAGCAGGGGTCGAGCGTTATGCCCGTCGCCGCCTTCGGCGACCGGACGCTCGTCGGCATTGCGGGCCATCAGGAAGTCTTCTGCTTCGCCGCCCATGGGGATCCGGCCCGGCGGTCGGTTTCCCGTTCGCGCCAATGATCTTCCCAGCCGACCGACGGGCACACCGTGTCGATCGCGATCGGCCCGGTCAGCTGCGCGGCCTGATTCCCGTCGATGGGGTGAGCGGGCAGCTCGGCACCGGCTCCGTGAGCCGAGATCGCCTTGAGCAGAAGGCGACGGTTCGCGGTCACCGCGCGGTCGGAGACGCCGAGGCGTTCGACCGTACGGTCCTGGATCGCCCCCATGCTCTCCACCGCCCATTGATCATGGACGTTGATGTCCAGTCCCATGCCGGTGTAGGTCAGGTCGCGCTGCTCGGCGGGATCGAAGCCCCAGTTGTTGCGGCGGTTTCGCAGCGGCCGGTAGTCCGGCAGTGTCACTTCCTGCAACCGTTGGGCCAGAAGGGTCTCTCGGTCCGTCACAGCTACGAAGTCGTAGAGGATCATGTACCAGTAGTGGTTCTCGTCATCGATGGGCACGTGCCATTGGCAGAACACCTTGTCATTGCCGAACGGCACCACGAAGGCGTTGGGAAAGACCAGGTTCGTGACCCGAACGTGGCGGGTCCCTTCGTCCAGCTGCCTGATCGCGTACACCCGCAGTCCGTGTTCGGCGCTTTCCACCTCGATGTCCGGACGGAAACTCTCTCCGACGATGGCCGACAGCGTCTTGCCGGTACCGGCGACCTCTTCGCGGAACTGCTGCCCGTACACCTCGCGTGGATCGTCCTTGAGGAATCGGTGCAGGAAGGAGACGTGACTCGGGTCGATCCCGCCCTCGACACCCTGCAGCCAGTTGCACTCCCACAGTCCCTTGAACGCGAAGGTGTACTCCTCGGGTGCGGTGAAGCAGTCGTAGAACGGAAAAGGTGGGGGATCACCGGCTCCGAGATAGGCGAAGACGATCCCGTTCCGCTCGACGCAGGGATAGCTCGAGATCCGGATCTTCTCGGAGAAGCGGCTGTGCTCAGGCTCGGCTGGCTGTTCGAGGCAGCGACCGTCCGCGGCGTACAACCACCCGTGGTAGAGGCAGCGCAGGCCGCCGTCCTCGACCCGGCCGAACGCGAGGTCAACTCCGCGGTGGGCGCAGAACCGGCTGACCAGACCCCAACCGCCACCCTCGGTACCGAACAGAACCAGATCCTCACCGAGCAGCCGGATCGGAGTCACCCGCCGGTCCGCGGACAGCTCGGAGACCAGCGCGGCGGCACAGCGGCACAGCGGCACAGGCACGGGTCCTACTCGGCACCGGTTCCGCGGAACGCCGGGGTGGGTCTGAGGGCCTACCCTGCCGAGGGTGAGCGAACAGGCGTACGCAGACAGCGAAGTCGGCCGGTTGCGGACAGTCCTGCTGCATCGCCCGGGTCCCGAACTCAAGCGGCTGACCCCGCGCAACAACGATGCGCTGCTCTTCGACGACATCCCCTGGGTTTCTCGAGCCCAGGAGGAGCACGACGCGTTCGCCGCGTCCCTTCGCGCGCACGACGTCGAGGTGCTCTATGTCGACCGGCTGCTCACCGATGTGATGTCCGTACCGCAAGCGCGCGCCGACGTGATCGCCGGCGCGGTGGACGACCCGCGCCTGGGCGTGACCTTGCGCGATGTCGCCGCTGGATACCTCGCCGAACTCGGTGCCGAGGATCTCTCCGCTGCCCTGATCGCCGGAGTGGCCCACGACGAGTTGCCGGGCGCGCGAGGACTGGCCCACCAACTCATGCCCACGGCGGACTTCGTGATCCCTCCGCTACCCAACCTGTTGTTCACCCGGGACTCATCGGTCTGGGTGGGCAGTCAGGTGGCGGTTACCTCGCTGGCCATGCCGGCTCGGAGCCGCGAGACCACGCTGACTGAGGCGATCTACACCCACCATCCCCGGTTCGCCGGGGTACAGCGGCTGTACGGGCCGAAGCTCGAACACATGGAGGGTGGCGACGTACTGCTCCTGGCAAGAGGCGTAGTTGCCGTCGGCGTCGGCGAACGAACAACGCCCGCCGGGGCAGAACGATTGGCCCGCAGGGTCTTCCACCGAGGGCTTGCGCACACGGTGTTGGTCGTACCGATCCCACAGGAACGCGCAACCATGCACCTGGACACGATCTGCACGATGGTCGACATCGACGCGGTGCTGATGTACCCCAACGTCGCCGCCGACCTGATGGCCTGGACGCTGACCGAACCGGACGGGCTTCCGCCCGAGGCGGCGGACGAGGACGGTGAGTTGACGATCAGCGGCCCGGAACCCTTCCTCGTCGCCGCCTCCAAGGCGATGGCGATCGACCGGCTGCGGGTGATCGACACCGGCCTGGACCCGATCACCGCCGAGCGCGAGCAGTGGGACGACGGCAACAACACCCTCGCGGTGGGCCCACGGCTGGCCGTTGCCTACGAGCGCAACGTCGTGACCAATGCCGCGCTCGAGGCGCAGGGCATCGAGGTGCTGCGACTGGCCGGCAGCGAACTGGGCAGCGGCCGCGGCGGCCCCCGCTGCATGTCGTGCCCAATCTTGCGCGATCCCAGCGCTTAGACGTCCTCGAGCAGCCGGCACGCGCGGTCGATCCCGGCCGGATTGCGGCGGTGGAAGCTCCACCCGGCGATCCGCTCGGTCTCGATCAGCCCAGCCCGGCGCAGCACGTCCAGGTGCCGGGACGCGGTGGGTGCGGCTATCCCCGCCTTCTCCGCGATCAGAGAGGCACAGACCCCGGCGGCCGACAGGTCGCCAGTACGCCGGGAGGCGAAGTTGACGCTCGGCTCCTTCAACCAGCCGAGAATGCTGACCCGGGTCGGTGAGGCCAGCGCCTTGGCGACGTCCACTACATCCATGTGTTCATCTTGCCACTTAGCTAATTAGCTAACTAGCAACTAGCGTAGAGGGATGAACTCGTCGAACGGACGACTGCTGGCGGCCCTGGCCGCGGTCACCCTGTGGTCGACCAACGCCTACGGTGCCGACCTGGCTCTGGGCGAGATGGGTCTGGGCTGGTTGTTGCTGGTGCAGTTCACGACCGCGTCGGCCGCGTTGCTGGTCGTACGGGCGGTGCAGGATCGTCGGCACGTCCGTACCGACGTTGCCAGCTCATCGGCCACGCAACGCGAGCGGCCCGACCGGACGGCGATCGTGATCGGCGTCGTAGGACTGACCGGCACGACGTTCCTGCAGTACCTCGCCTTCGCCACCGCTCCTATCGTGGCCGCGAATGTGTTGGCCTACGCATGGCCGCTGCTGGCCGCCGTCTGGCTGGCCATCACTCGTCGGAACCGGCATGCCTCGGTCAGCGCGGGCCTGGCCCTGCTCGGCTTTGGCGGCATCGGGCTGATCTTCACCGGGCCGAGCCAGTCCACGGCGGAGGCAGCCATCGCCGCCGCGCCGTGGGGCTACGTCGCCGCGCTCGGCTCTGCCGTCTGCATGGCGATCTATACCCTTGGCGCGAGTCGCCGCCCGACAACGACAAGCAGCTCAGTGCTCATCCCGGCCACCCTCGCCGGAGCCGCAGCGGCGGTCGTTCTCACGGCGCTCGGCGATGGCCCGGCTCCGACGGTGACCGGCGTTGTGGCCGCGGCCTATCTCGGCCTCGGGCCGATGGCGGCCGGCTACGCGCTGTGGACGCGAGCGATGACTGGCGGCGGCGCCGAACGGCTCAGCCCGCTTGGTTACGCCACCCCACTGCTCTCGACCGTCCTACTGCTGGCCACAGGCGCGGACGCCGGGCAGAGAACGTTCCTCGGTGCCGGACTCGTCCTGGGCTGCAGCGTGGGCGTCCTGGCCTACGACCGCCATGCCACCCGATCTGGGTCAGCGGTTGGATGACCGTTATGCGCATAACGGCGAGATTTCCGGGCGCAAGATGACCGTTATGCGCATAACGGCGAAGATTCGGGACCGTTCAGTGACAGTTGTGCGCATAACGGCGGACATCGGACTCAGGGGCAGCTAGTGACCGGGTCTCCCGTGTCGGATCGGCAGGTGTCGGTTCCGATTCCCCCGTCGAGGGAGTCGTTCCCGGAGACCTGGTCCAATGCCTTGAGAGTGTCGGTTCCGGCCTCGCCCCGG
>JACCQS010000262.1 GCA_013814015.1 Geodermatophilaceae bacterium
CGTTCCTGACACCGGCCGGAGCCCCGGACTTCGGTTGGTACGCCTACTCGCCCCTCACGGACATGAACAACTCACCGGGGGTCGGCGCCGATCTGTGGATCATCGGACTGGCCCTGGCCGGTCTCGGCACCATCCTCGGCGCGGTCAACATGGTGGCCACGGTGGTCTGCCTGCGGTGTCCTGGTATGACGATGTGGCGGATGCCGATCTTCACCTGGAACATCCTGGTGACCAGCATCCTGGTTCTGCTCGCCTTCCCCATCTTCACCTCGGCCCTGCTCGTGCTGCTGGCCGACCGGCACCTCGGTTCGCAGGTCTTCGTGGCCGAGAACGGTGGACCGATGCTCTGGCAGCATCTGTTCTGGTTCTTCGGCCATCCCGAGGTCTACATCGTCGCGCTGCCCTTCTTCGGGATCATCACCGAGATCATTCCGGTGTTCAGCCGCAAGCCGCTGTTCGGCTACACCGGCATGGTCCTGGCCACCCTGTCCATCGCCGGCCTGTCTTTCACCGTCTGGGCGCACCACATGTTCGCCACCGGCGCGGTGCTGCTGCCCTTCTTCAGCTTCTTGACCTTCCTCATTGCCATACCCACCGGCATCAAGTTCTTCAACTGGATCGGGACGATGTGGAAGGGGCAGATCGAGTTCAAGACACCGATGCTGTTCGCCGTCGGTTTCCTGGTGACGTTCCTGTTCGGTGGCCTGTCCGGCATCATCCTGGGCTCGCCCCCGCTGGACTGGCACCTCAACGAC
The DNA here is from genome assembly GCA_013814015.1 of Geodermatophilaceae bacterium. Lineage (GTDB taxonomy): Bacteria > Actinomycetota > Actinomycetes > Mycobacteriales > Geodermatophilaceae > JACCQS01. The sequence continues at coordinate 756 of JACCQS010000262.1, forward strand.
AGCTACTTCGTCGTCGCACACTTCCACTACGTGCTCTTCGGAACGATCGTGTTCGCCGCGTACGGCGGGATCTACTTCTGGTTCCCGAAAATGACCGGGCGGATGCTCGACGAACAGCTGGGCAAGCTGAACTTCTGGATGACGTTTATCGGTTTCCACACCACCTTCTTGGTCCAGCACTGGCTGGGCAACATCGGGATGCCGCGGCGCTATGTCGACTACGAGGCGATAAACGGCTGGGAAACGCTGAACACGATCTCCACGATCGGATCCTTCATTCTCGGCGCCTCCCTGCTCCCGCTGATCTGGAACGTCATCAAGAGCTGGCGGTACGGCGAACTCGCCGTCGAAGACGATCCGTGGGGCTACGGCAACTCGCTGGAGTGGGCGACCTCCTGTCCACCGCCGCGGCACAACTTCATCGAGATCCCGCGCATCCGGTCCGAGCGGCCGGCCTTCGAGGCGCACTACCCGCATCTGGCCGATCGCCTCCAGGCCGAACGACATGTCAGTCGGCGCCGACACAAGGAGATCCCGATCGTGGACCGCTCCTCCGACGACTCCGGCGACGGCGGCACCCTCAGGCGGGGCGACGGCGGCAACTCCCGTCGGTGAGTCGGCGCGCTCATCGATTCTGAATCGCCGCTCTATCACCCCGATCTCCCGATGAACGCGGCCCCGATCCGCTCTGGCCGCAGCGCGCTGCTGACCGTCACCGGACCGGACCATCCTGGCGTCACCGCTGAACTGTTCGCTCAGCTGGCATCGGTGGACGTCGAGATCCTCGATGTCGAGCAGGTGGTCATCCGCGGCCAACTTGTCCTCGGCGTACTCCTGGCAATCCGGGTGGACGAGGCCGAGATCAAGGCCGTCAGCGACCGGGTTGCCGCCCAAGCCGGCGTGTCGATCGAGTTGTCCTTCGACGAGGCAGCGGCCGACCTCGCCGAGCACCGGCGGCGGCGCAATCACGTGATCGTGCTCGGCGCACCCTTGCCCGCCACGGCCGTAGCCGCGGTTGCCAGCGCGATCACCCACGTCGGAGGGAACATCGACACGATTTCGCGGCTGTCCACCTATCCGGTGACCAGCCTGGAGTTGATGGTTTCTGGTGCCAAGTCGACCAGACTGCGAGCGGCACTGTCCACAGTGGCCAGTCAGACCGGCGTGGACATCGCCGTCGAAAAGGCTGGCCTGCTGCGCCGGAGCAAGCGGCTGATCGTGCTCGACGTGGACTCCACGTTGATCCAGAGCGAAGTCATCGATTGCCTGGCGGCCAAGGCGGGCCGGGAGGCGGAGGTCGCAGCCGTCACCCTGGCGGCGATGGCCGGCGACCTGGACTTCGGTCAATCCCTCCGAGACCGGGTGTCGCTACTCCAAGGATTGCCGGCCGCTGCCCTTGACGAGGTCTACGACCAACTATTGCTCACTCCCGGTGCCCGGACTCTGGTCAGGACCCTCAAGGCAATGGGCTTTCGCTGTGGCATCGTCAGCGGCGGCTTCACCCAGATCACCGACCGCCTCGTCACCCTGCTCGACCTCGACTTCTCGGCGGCGAACACTCTGGAGATCGTGAACGGCAAGCTGACCGGCCGCCTTCGCGGTGAACTCCTCGACCGACGCGGAAAGGCCGAGGCGCTGCGGCGATTTGCCGCTGAGTTCGACATCCCGCTCAGTCAGACAGTTGCGGTCGGCGACGGCGCGAACGACATCGACATGCTGGCCGCCGCTGGTCTCGGTGTCGCCTTCAACGCCAAGCCGGTTGTACGCGAGCAGGCGCACGCCGCGCTCAATCAGCCCTACCTCGACGCGATCCTGTTCGT
>JACCQS010000268.1 GCA_013814015.1 Geodermatophilaceae bacterium
AGTTCCTCGGTGTCGATTCCCTTGCTGGTCGTCAGCCTGCGACCGGATGTGTCGAAGTCATCCGCCATGCCGCGAACCTCCATTCCCGTCATTGGCCACGTGCTTGGCCAGCAGGCCCTTGATCTCGGCCAGCGTGCGTTCTTCGGTGACACCCGGGATGTACTTGGTCCCGGCCAGCGGCACCTTGGCCATCGCCGCGGCCTCGGTCGTCAGCGCGCAGAGATCTTCCGGCTCGAGGCTGTGCACGTCGGTCTTCCCGCACGCGCGGGCAAGCATCTGCACCTCCAGGGTGAGGGTGTGCAGGAAGTTGTAGACCCGTTCGGCTGCCGAATCGACCTCCAGCCGCTTGCGTAGTTCGGGATCCTGCGTCGTGATCCCGACTGGACAGCGCCCGGTGTGGCAGTGGTAGCAGGAACCCGCCGGCACACCGACGGTTCCTTCGTAGTCGGTGATTCCGGGCAGTTCCTTGTTGCAGTTCAGGGCCATGAGCGCGGAATGCCCGATCGCTATCGCGTTGGCGCCCAACGCAAGCGCCTTGGCGACGTCACCGCCGTTGCGGATTCCACCGGCCACGACGAGGTCGATCTCGTCGGCCAGGCCCACGTCCTCCAGGGCGCGCCTGGCCTCGGGGATCGCAGCCATCAGCGGGATCCCGGTCTCCTCGGTGGCGATGTGCGGACCGGCTCCGGTACCGCCCTCGGCGCCGTCGAGGTAGATGATGTCCGGCCCGCACTTGGCCGCCATCCGTACGTCGTCATAGACCCGGGCTGCCCCGAGCTTGAGCTGGATCGGTACCTGGTAGTCGGTGGCCTCGCGAATCTCCTGGATCTTCAGCGATAGGTCGTCCGGACCCAGCCAGTCCGGGTGGCGGGCCGGCGAGCGCTGGTCGATACCGGCCGGGAGCGATCGCATCTCGGCCACCTGCTCGGTGACCTTCTGACCCATCAGATGGCCACCAAGGCCGACCTTGCAGCCCTGTCCGATGAAGAACTCGATGGCATCGGCCAGCATCAGATGGTGCGGATTGAACCCGTACCGGCTCTGGATGACCTGGTAGTACCACTTGGTGGACAGATCCCGCTCGGGCGGGATCATCCCGCCCTCGCCGGAGCAGGTAGCCGTCCCGGCCATCGAGGCGCCCTTGGCCAGGGCCATCTTGGCTTCCAGTGACAGCGCTCCGAAGCTCATGCCCGTGATGTAGATGGGAATGTCGAGCTCGATCGGGTTCTTGGCGTACCGGGCCCCGAGCACCGTCTTGGTCTCGCACTTCTCCCGATAGCCCTCGATGACGAACCGGGTCAGCGTTCCCGGCATGAACATCAGGTCGTCCCAGTGCGGGATCTTCTTGAACATGGAGAAGCCGCGCATCCGGTAACGGCCCAGTTCTGACTTCGTGTGGATGTCGTCTATCACCCCTGGGGTGAAGATCCGACTCTGTCCCAACGGGCGACCGGGAGTCGGGCTCGGTAAGTCTTGCTGCGTGCTCATTCCAGCTCCTGAAAGGTCAGAGGACGAGCTTGCGCTCGTGCGGCTCGAGATTGTCGTAGTTCCACAACTTCTTGCCGCACACGAACTTCCGGAACGATGCCGGGCGATCCATGTCGTAGATGCCGAACTTGCGATTGATCAGCTCGTCGTCCGCAGGGCCCATCTCGGCCTCGACACAGTCCACCCCGAGGGAGGCGACCTTGCCGCCGACATAAATCGCTCCGTCATACATCGAGTCGCCGAGGCCGTGCCCAGCGTTGCCGCAGATGATCTGCCGCCCACGCTGCATCATGAAGCCGGTGTTCGATCCAGCGGTGCCACCGACGATGATCGTGCCGCCCTTCTGATCGATGCCGGTACGCGCGCCGACCTGGCCGCGGATGACGAGATCGCCGCCGCGCAGGGCAGCGCCGGTGAGCGAACCTGCGTTCTTGTCGATCACCACGACGCCGGCCATCATGTTCTCGGCCACCGACCAGCCGACCCGGCCGGTGATGTGGATCTCCGGCCCGTCGATGAGCCCGCAGCCGAAGTAGCCGAGGCTGCCCTCGATCCGGATCCGGCAGCGGATCAACAGACCGACGGCAAGGGAGTGCATCGCACCGGGATTGAGGAGGGTGACCTCGATGATCCCCTCGCCGTAGATCAGCCGACGGAGCTCGAGGTTGACTTGCCGCGGGGTGAGGTCGGCCGCGTCGAGTTCCGCGGTGTCGC
>JACCQS010000271.1 GCA_013814015.1 Geodermatophilaceae bacterium
TCCCTAGGCTGACCGTCATGGTCGAGGTGACAGGTAACGAGAACACGATCACGGACATTCCGTCGTCCCCCGCCTGGGGGAGGTTGACGGGGCTCGCCCGGCCCCCGCATCTCAGGGAACTCTTTGCCGACGATCCCGATCGCGGACGGCGGTATGTGTTGGAGATGGCCGATCTACGGGTCGACTTCGCCAAACAATGCGTGGACGACGATATATTGGCGGCCCTGATCGAGGTGGCAAACATCGCCGGAGTGGCGCAACGCCGGGACGCGATGTTCGGCGGTGAACACATCAACGCCACCGAGGATCGGCCAGTCCTGCACATCGCCCTTCGCGCGCCGGCTGGGACATCGATCACCGCCGATGGGAGCGATGTCGTTCCTGGCGTTCACGACGTTCTGAAGAGGATGGGTGATTTCGCGAACCGGGTTCGGGACGGTTCGTGGACCGGGGCCACCGGGCGGCGGATTCGCACGGTCGTCAACATCGGCATCGGTGGATCAGACCTAGGCCCGGCGATGGCATACGAAGCGCTCGCGGCCTACCGTCAACCCGACCTCACCGCCCGCTTCGTGTCCAATGTGGATGGGGCTGACATCTCGGGAGTCCTCGATGGACTCGACCCGGCTCAGACCCTGTTCGTCGTCTCGTCCAAGACCTTCACCACGATCGAGACCCTGACCAATGCGCGTACGGCACGAGCTTGGCTGGCTGGCGATCTTGGCGAGGGTTCGGTCCCCAAGCACTTCGTGGCGGTCAGCACGAACTCAGACCAGGTCGCCGAGTTCGGCATCGATACGTCGAACATGTTCGAGTTCTGGGAATGGGTGGGTGGGCGGTACTCCGTCGAATCGGCCATCGGCCTGACCCTGATGATCTCGATCGGACCTGAGCGGTTCGCCGAGTTCCTCGCCGGCTCACATGCCGTCGACGAACACTTCCGTACGGCGCCGTTTCGGGAGAACGTGCCTGTCGTACTGGGAATGATCGGGGTCTGGAACTCCAACGTCCTCGGCTTCGACACCAAGGCGGTTCTGCCCTACGCACAGGAGATGGCGAGATTCCCGGCCTACCTCCAACAGCTGGACATGGAATCCAACGGCAAGTCCGTACGACTGGACGGAACGCCGGTCACCATGGCGACCGGTCCGATCGTGTGGGGTGAGCCGGGCACGAACGGCCAGCACGCCTTCTACCAGCTACTGCACCAGGGCACCCGGGTCGTGCCGGCCGACTTTCTCGGGTTCGCCAATCCGCACCATTCACATCGCAACCATCACGACCTGCTGATTGCCAATCTGATCGCGCAGACCGAGGCGCTGGCCTTCGGGAAGGACCGGCCCGGGGAGCCGCATCGGCGCTTCGCGGGCAACCGGCCGTCCACCACGATCCTGGCCTCGCAGCTCACCCCATCGGTCCTCGGCCAACTGATCACGCTGTACGAGCACATCGTGTTCGTCCAGGGCTGTGTCTGGGGCATCGACAGCTTCGATCAGTGGGGGGTCGAGCTGGGCAAGGAACTGGCCAACCAGATCACGCCGGAACTGACCGGTCAGCCGCACGAAGCCGTGCAGCACGACTCATCGACGACCGGCCTGATCGACTGGTACTGCACCACCGCCCGACGCGACTGATCCTGATGCCGCACTTGTCAGGGCAGCATCCGCGCCCGCGGGTCAGCCGCCATTGCGTCCGCGCAGGAGGTCCAACACGGAGTCCACCTTGCCCTCTAGGGCGTCGACTTTGGCGCCCAGGGCGTCGACCTTGCCCTCTAGGGCGTCGACCTTGCCGTCCAGGGCGTCGACCTTGCCCTCCAGGCGTTCTAGGCGTTGGTCGAACTCCTCGAGTCGGTTGCCCTGTCGCAGCTGCGTCCCAGCGATCGAGCTCAACATCTCATAGATGGATTGCACGTCGTTGTCCAGCTGGCGGATCTTGCGTTCGAGCGCTGGGGACGTCATAGGAGAACCCTAGCGGCCCGGACGACCAGTCCGGCCAACGTCCACAGGTGCAGCCCTCTACGTGTACTGCAGGGGATCCCTTACCGATTCAGCCTGGTGGATGCCAGCCGGGGTCGCGGCCGCTGAGCCCGATGAGCCGGTCGATGGCCGAGGCGTCCTCAGCCACGGGGACGACTGGGGCGAAGAGGTTCGATCAGGTCGCCGACGGTGTACGCCGGGGAGGGGGCCGTACAGCTGGTCGTCGCCGATGGCGGCGATGACGGCGCTGGTGGCGGCAACCGCAGTAGTGAAGTCCGGGCGCGCTGCGACCATGTCGGGCCTCCGGAGGGAGCACGTTCTCGGCGGGCGCGACTCATCGGTTTGACTTCTGAAGCTATAGCACAAGGTCGAGGACGACGTCTCCGGCAACGCCGAGGAAGACAAGCGTCAGGTAGCTGATCGAGACGTGGAACAGCCGCATCGGGCT
>JACCQS010000272.1 GCA_013814015.1 Geodermatophilaceae bacterium
CGGTAGAGCAGGCAGCACGACGACCGACGCAGGAAGGTCTGGGTGCGGCCGGTCGGAGCGCTGACATCGACGTAGCGGGGGGCCAGCAGTGGCGCACCGATGCCGCCGCAGAGAGCCTCGGCGAGTAGACGAGCCTTGCCGACGCAGCCGAGCGCCGCTCCGAAGAACAGCAGCCGCTCGGCCAGACCATCGGTGGCCAGCGCCCAGAGCGGGCGGATGCCGGACTTGGTGAATGCGGATACCGCGTCGATCACCGAGGTCAACGTCGCGCCCAGAGCGCGAGCCACCGCAGGGCCATCCCCAGGCACCGCCGCGGTCGAGTGCGCGCCGCCCACGATGCCGTCCGGGAACTGGTGCAGGACCAGATCGTCCAGGGCTGGACTGACCGCTCTCCCGGTGACGAGCAGGGTCGCGACCGTCGGGGTGATGAGAGAGTGACTGGCCGAGTACCACCACAAAGTTGCCAGCAGGTGCTGGTCATCGGTCTGCCACATGCGCCCGCCCAGCGCCAGCTGGGCGGGCAGCCAGTCCGGGTCCGTGATCGCGGCGGCGCCCAACGGCTTCGTGCCCGGCGATGGACGCAGCAACGAGTGCAGCGCGCGCGGGATTCCGGCCAGCACCCGCGCTTGCAGGGCTGCTGGGGTGTCGATCGAATCACTCAACAAGGGCTCTTGCGATGCGGCCATCCGCCTAGCCTGGCGGACGCAGGCCCTGCCAGCCGGCTGCCTTGGCGACAACCGTGGCCAGGACTCCGGCGACCGCGAAGGAGTTGCGGATCCGGTCCCAACGCTGCTCGGACGTCGATGAGTTGCGTCAAGTTGTTGAGACGGTCGGCAGCTCTTCATGCGTCAACTAGCTGAAACAGACCCCGTAGAACGGGTGGCCGCTGCATCAGGTTCGATGAGACGGGACACCTAATTTCGGGATGCGCCGTTCGGCGCTGAGGTCTGAGCTCACCCGCCTCGACCGGAGGTCGACGAAAGGGATCCTTCGGGGTCGCTTCGCCACGAACGGGCCGGCCGAGCGAGCGGCTGATCAGAGCGAGCCAGAGTCTGGCCAGTTCGACCAATGCGTATTCGGAGGAGTGGTCGGCCGGTATCTGGTTGGGTCAAGAGACTCCAGGACGAGGGCAATGAGGCGGTAGGCCTCGCTCTGACTCGGTGCCGTCTCGAAGAGATCAGGCTGGTTCCACTCCTCAAGCTGAAGAATCTGCGGCAGATCGATCGGGACGCGTCGCCGCACCTCAGCCTCGTCGCCTAGTAGGAGGTCCCGATGCGCCGGGACAAGCCGTCTGAAGGTCGAGTAGAGTTCCTCGCCGTTCGGTGCGTCGACCTGAACCGCACGACCGCGCACAATCAACGGAGCAGATCCGAGATGTATCTCTGGGTCGTCTCGAGACTCGATCTCGTCCATATTGTCGATCCGACTGTGGAAATCGGCATTTTCATAGCCCGGTCCGCCTGCCGTGATGCAGTCGCCAAAGGTGTGAACGATGTCGATCAGGTTCACTGCACGAGGGTTATAGCCGACGGTCTCAACCACAAGCGCCCACCTCGTAGGGTCTCCGAATGCCCGCAAGCGAGCGTCGACGGCGTAGTTGTAACCGTTGCTCAGATCGGGGAACAGGTACTCTGTCGCCGCCTGATCAAGCTGAGCGAGAACCTGCTCAGCCCTGCCCGCCTGCCGCTGCGTCATGCGGTCCCTCCGCCGACGCCTGCTGGGGCCAAATCAGACCTTGACAAGGCCAGAGCAGGTACCGGGCGGGATCGATGTCAGTCACCCGACGTACGGACCTGGTGAAGAGGCGCCATTCGTCGCCTCGCCGGACGTAGACGCTCGACATCGCACCGTCGAAATCAGGTCGTCCCCGTCGCGGTATGCCGACCCGACATACACCAGCACGACGCTGTCCAGCCCGGCCTCGATCAGCCGTGCGTCACTGATGTCGTACCTACGCCAGGGCGGCGCTTGCCGGAGAGCGTCAACGACGGCGCTGCGATCCATTACGGCGCCGTTTGCCAGCACCATGACCGCGTCCTCAGTCATGATCTTGCCGTAGAAGTCGGCTCCGGTGCTGTCGCAGAGCGAGTCCCAACCTAGACGCTCAACGTCCACCAGGGTCGCTCGAAGGTCAGAGTCAAGCATATCGCCCACGTTATCGGCCATCGGGCGTGACAGCACTCGCGCCATCATTCCGTTCGTCGATCCCCTTGCGCACTACCGGAGCACGCGGGGCAGTATCGAAACAAGATCCAGACGGATGTCGGCGGATTGAGGAGACCACGTGATCGAACACTTCGAACGGCCTGACGGTCTGGGACCGTCCAACGGTTACAGCCATGCTGTGGCCGGCGTCGGCCGGCTCGTTGCGGTGTCAGGGCAGTTGCCCGTGGACCGTGATGGAGCCCTTGTCGACAGCTCCGATGCGCTGACCCAGGCTCGGCAGGTGTTCACGAATCTTGCCGCCGCCCTGCGAGCTGCCAGCGCGTCGCCGGGCGACCTGCTGCGCCTAACGTTCTTCCTCCTCGACCTCGCAGACCTCGGTGCGGTCAGGACCGCCCGGGACGAGTTCCTCGCCGGCGGACCGGCGCCCGCTAGCTCTCTGGTGCGGGTGGCGGGGCTTGTCCTGCCGGGAGCGCGCATCGAGATCGACGCATTGGCAATGACCGAGACGTGATGTTGAGCTGTCCGGTAGCGGATCGTCAGACGGGACGCCGAGGAATCTTGCTCGGCACCTGACCGGTCCGGGCGATGACGAAGAGCCAGGGCTCGTCGCGCCCGGCGACATGCTCGAGCGAGAAGACCCGCCAGCCGGTGGCCATCAGTGCGGCATGGACGGCTGGCTCACGCCAGTAGGTGAAGTGCCTCGGGCGGCCGAGCTTGGCCTCCGTCCATGCCTCGCCGTCCCCCTCCTTGAGCGTGATGGCCAGGACGCCCCCGCTGGCGACGGCATGCCGCGCCCGCT
>JACCQS010000294.1 GCA_013814015.1 Geodermatophilaceae bacterium
TGGTGGAGTTGCTCACCGATGCAGCCGAGCTGGCCAGCGACGTCGGCTCGGGCATCGCGCTGTTCGTCGACGAGGTCCATGATCTCGGCCCCGACGACGTCTCGGCGCTGTGTGCGGCCTGCCACGAACTGGCCCAACTGGGCGCGCCACTGATCGTCGTCGGCGCCGGTCTGCCGCACGTGCCGGCCGTCCTGTCCGCGGCCAAGAGCTACTCCGAGCGGCTGTTCTGCTTCTCCCGGATCGATCGACTCGACCGAGGCGCCGCAGACCTGGCCCTGCGTGCACCCGCCGATCGGGAGGGCGTCGACTTCGAGTCGGCCGCGCTTGATGCCCTCTATGCGGCGGCCGACGGTTATCCGTACTTCGTGCAGGCCTACGGCAAGGTCACCTGGGATGTCGCCGGTGCGTCGCCGATCACCGCCGCCGACGTCGCGGTCGCCCGCCCGATCGCCGAGGCCGAACTCGCCGTCGGGTTTTTCGGGTCGCGGTACGAGCGGGCCACCCCGGCCGAGCGCGAATACCTCCGCGCCATGGCCGACGCTGACCCCGACAGCGACGGGCCGCGGGGCGGCCGCGGGCCGGTCAACGATGCCGACCATGCGACCGGCACGGGCGTCTCCACGGCTCAGGTTGCCAAGTCCTTGAGCCGCAAGCCGGCCAGCCTTTCCCCGGCGCGGGACGCGCTGATCAAGAAAGGCCTGATCTATTCAGCGCAGCGCGGCCAGATCGCCTTCACCGTCCCGCATTTCGGTCGCTACCTCCGGCTGCAGACCTGATGCGGGCGCGAAACCCGCTGCACCGGCTCCGACGAATTGGGGATTCACGATCATCAGTGAACGTTCACCCATTCCGGCCCCGCCGTTGCGCTGGCACACTTCGCACACACGAGGAGAAGGGGACCGATGAGCCAGCAAGACACTCCTGACCTGATCGCCGACATCTACGCCGACACCAGCGCTGACCTCGACGAATTGACCCGACTGAGGGCCCGCATCGACCAGGTGCAGGGGGAGGTCTCCGAGAGCGAGCAACCGGACGACATCGTCGTGGCGGCCAGCAAGTCCTTCGACGTCACTCGGATCCTGGTGGAGCAGGGGATCTACAAGACGCGACATCGCGGTCGAGACGACATCGATCAGAGCCGGCTGCGGTCGGTGGTTGTGGCCAACGTCGCTTACTTGCAAGCCACCCTGAGCGCGCTCCCCGACAAAACACCGCCGGAGTAACCGGAGCCGTCACCATCTCCATGACCGATCTTCCCACCGGGACGCTGACGTTGTTCTTCAGCGACATCGAGGGATCGACGAGCCTGCTGAGCCGACTCGGCTCCCGGTACGGCGAAGTCCTCTCCACGCAGCGGAAGATCATGCGGGCCGCTTTCTCGCGCCACCACGGGTACGAAATGGGAACCGAGGGCGACAGCTTCTTCGTCGTGTTCAGGTCAGTAGCAGATGCGGTCAACGCCGCCTGTGAGGCGCAGCGTGGCCTGACCGAGCACGCCTGGCCGGAGGATGTCCGGGTCGGCGTCCGCATGGGACTGCACACCGGTGAGCCGACGCGGCACGAAGACGGCTACCTGGGAATGGACGTGCACCGAGCTGCCCGGGTGGCCGCGTGTGCGCACGGGGGCCAAGCACTCGTCTCGGAGCCGACGTACCGCATCGCGGTGGCCCAACCGATGTACTTCCTGGATCTGGGATGGCACCGGCTCAAGGACATCCCCGAGGCCGAGCATCTCTATCAACTGGCCGCCGAAGGCCTCCCACGAGAGTTCCCCCCGCCCAAGAGCCTTGGGTCACGGGCGACCCTGCCACTCCCGCCGACTCCGATCGTGGGTCGGGAGGCCGAACTGGCCCAGCTGCACGGCCTGATCACCGCGACGGACGTACGCCTCGTGACATTGAGTGGCCCCGGGGGCTGCGGAAAGACCCGGCTCGCGATCGCGGCGGCGGCCGGACTCGCGGATCACTTTCCCGACGGCATCTACTTCGTACCCCTAGAAGAGGTCAGCTCCGCTGACGTCATGTGGACCACGATCGCCGAGGTGCTCGGCGTGGGCGGCGACGCTTCGGCCCGGGCGACTGTCCTGGAACAGCTGGCCGGACGTAGGAGTCTGCTGCTGCTGGACAACTTGGAGCAGTTGACCGGCGCGGCGGATGTCGTGGCTGAGCTTCTCGCGGCGGGACCGAGCGGAGCCGTTCTGGCCACCTCGCGGCGCCCACTGCACCTGCTCGAGGAGTACGAGCATCCGGTCCCACCGCTGACCCTTCCCACAGCCGAGGACGCCGCAGAGCAGTTTCCGACCTCTGGCGGTTATGACGCAAACCGCCAGGAGTCCGGCGCGGTGGAGCTGTTCATCCAGCGGGCCCGGATGGTCAAACCGGACTTCGCTGTGACGCCTGACAACCGCGCGAGCGTCGCCGAGATCTGTCGCCGCCTGGATGGATTGCCGCTTGGGATCGAGCTGGCCGCGGCCCGGGTTCGGCTGATCGGCCCCCGTGCCTTGCTGTCGCGCTTGGACGCCAGTCTGGAGATCACTGGGGTACGGCGCGGCCGGCCGGCTCGCCAGCAGACGCTTCGTAGCGCCATCGCGTGGAGCTACGGGCTGTTGCCAGCCGATCAACAGGGCGCTTTTCGCCGACTCGGGGTCCTCGCCGGTGGGGGCGATTTCGCCGCGTGCGCGGCCGTGACCGGGACGGCAGGCGACCCTCTCGACCTGCTGTCTCACCTGGTGGACGCCAGTCTCGTGCAACTGGACGAGGACGCCGACGGCGAACCCCGAATGCGTCTCCTGCAGACCATTGCCAGCTTCGCCCGAGAGAGGCTGGCCGAGTCCGGAGAGCTGGAGCAGACTCGGCGACGGCATGCCGAGCACTATCTTGCCGCCGTCGAGGTCCTGGCACCGCAGCTGCACAGCAACCGCTTCCTCGTCACCAGGGACCGGATCGAGATCGAGTTGGACAACCTGCGTGCCGCCCTCGACTGGGCACTGGACACCGACGGCCCGGCCGCGCCGTCGCCCAGCACGATCGAGATCGGCTTGCGGCTGTGCCAGGAACTGAGCTGGTTCTGGTACGCCTGCGGATATCACTCGGAAGGACGTCGGTGGCTATCCCGAGGGGTCGAGGCAGCGGCCGGGCGAGAGAGCCCAGCACTGATGACGACGCTGCACGGGCTCGGCGTTCTGATGCTCCAACACGGGAAGGAGGCGCAGAGCCGGGACGCACTTCTCACCTGCCTGGAGTTCTGGCGGCGCGAAGGCGACCTCAGCAAGATCTCACTGGAGTTGAACAGCCTCGCCTGCACCTACCGGGTACTCGGCGATGCAGACACAGCCAGGAGTCTGTTCGAGGAGAGCATCACTACCGCACAGGGGGCCGGCGACGACGGCCGGCGTGCAACCGCGCTGTCGAACCTCGGCATCCTCGAGGCCGACGCAGCGCGGGTGGATCGGGCGGTGGAGCTCTTCCAAGAGGCGTTGGAGCTCGACCAGCAACTGGGTGACACCTGGGGAGTGGCCACCGACCACACCAACCTCGCCGCGGCCATGGTGCAAGCCGGCCGAGTCCCCGAGGCCCACGAGACGCTGCGCCAGCATGCGAGAGCATCGCTTGCCCTCGGCGACGTGGAGCTGAGCATCAACCTGCTGGAAACTTGGTGCGTGGTCTTCGCGGAGCTGGGCGAACCCGCCACGGCTGCCCGGCTTTTCGGCGCAACCACCGCGCTCCGCAGGTCAGCCGAGATCCCGATCGCGGCTCCTGACGCGGTGCTCGTGGAACGTTCGATCAGCAAGGTACGCGACCTTCCGGACGCGAATACCTGGGCGGCCAACGTAGCTACCGGGTCGAAGTTCTCCCTGCATGATGCCCTCGCCGAGGCGATGCAGGAGCGAAGCGATGAGCGATGAGCCCACGTGGCCAGATCGCCGAGGGCTACGCGCCGGGATCGGCGAACTGGGTCGCCGGCGATCAGCCCGCTGCCTCAGGCTGCCTCGCAGGCCGCAAGGATTGCCTGGAACGCCGCGGCCAACGGATCGTCGACGGTGTAGAGCAGCGGTCCGGTCGCTGGAGCGCGCAGGGCGTCGCGCAGCAGGGCGCTCTCGGTCCGCAGGACGGTGAATGCCTCGCGGACGGCACCGGCTGGCAGCGCGTCCAGCATCGGTTGGGTGTCGAAGAGGATCGCGTTGATGACCTGAGCCGACGATTCGCGGGTCTCGGTCGGGACCGGGAACAGTCCGGAGTTCTCCTCGAAGATCGCCGTATTGACCAGCAAGCCCAGGCTCGGAATGGCATCAGCGCCGAAGTCGCACGCAATGGTCTCGGGCGAGGATGGTCTCGGGCGAGGATGGTGCCGGCTCGGTCTCCTCCGGCTCCGCGGACTGCTCTGGTTCCTCGGACTCGGTCCTACGCTGGGGATCGCCGCCCGCCGTTGCCCCCCCCCC
>JACCQS010000297.1 GCA_013814015.1 Geodermatophilaceae bacterium
CAGTCGACTCTCCGGAGAAAGTAGCCCGAGCCATCGTGCGCGCGGTCGCGAAGCCTCCACGGGAAGCCTCGGTGGGAGTCGCAAACCGACTGATGGTGACCGGCTTTCGGCTGTTTCCCGGCGTCTACGACCGGGCGGTCGGGCCGCTGCTGCGGCTGGCCGGCTTGACCCGTCAACCCATCGGCCCGACCGACGGCAACGTGTTCGAACCCAACGTCTGCGGAAATGCAGTACGCGGGAACTGGAAGCATCACAGCGAAATTCCCGACCCCCATCCCAAGGAGCCCGGAATGGAAGCCTCGATCCCCGACGATGCCCCGGAAGTCGTACGAGACATCAATGCCGGCGCCGAAGAAGTGTGGACCGTGCTGTCCGACGGGTGGGCTTACGCCTCCTGGGTGGTCGGAACCGCCCGGATCCGCGGCGTCGACCCGGATTGGCCGCAACCCGGTGCTGCGATCCACCACTCGTTCGGGCTGTGGCCGGCCCTGATCGACGACAGCACCGAGGTGCTCAGCGCGCAGCCGTTGCGCGAACTGTTGCTCAAGGCTCGCGGTTGGCCGGCCGGTGAGGCACACGTACGCGTCGTCCTGACCGAGGTCGGCACCGACTGCACCCGGGTACGGCTGGCCGAGGACGCCGTCGCCGGGCCGGGGCAGCTGATCCCGCGACCGTTGCGTCAGTCGCTGATCGCCTGGCGAAACACCGAATCACTTCGCCGGCTGGCCTATCTGGCCGAACACGGCAACCCCTCACGACGATCCGCCCCGGACTGACCAACACCCGCACGAGGGCTCAGTGCGCTGCCGTGAGACTGGACAGGACCGTGGCCAGACGCAGTCCGGCAGCCAAAGCCCGGTCGTCCTCGTCGCAGGCCGGGTTGTAGGACGTCAGGCTCACGCTGTTGACGACTGCCTGGTCACCGATCACCCTGACCGCCGCCTCCAACGCGTCGAGTGGAGGACCGCCAGCGGCTGCGAACTCGTTGGCACGACCGTCGCTCACATCGATCACGTCCAGGTCGATATGCACATGAACGCTGTCGACTCGTGTGCCGAGGTCGCGGACAGCGGCCTCGAAGTCCGATCCCGGTCCGCCCAGGCCATCTGGCCCGACGAACGGCAGCTGGCAGGTGTCGAGGAGGTCACGTTCGCCGTCGTCGAGAGATCGGGCTCCGGAGAGAAGTACTCGATCCGCCGGCAATCCCGTAAAACCGGGAATCGAGGCGGCCAGGTTGGTCCAGCAATGGCCGGTGAGTACGGCAAACGGCATCCCGTCCAGGAAACCGCTAGTCGTCGTTTCTGGAGTGTTCAGATCCCCATGGGCGTCGAACCAGACCACTCCGCCCCGGTCGCCGAGCCCCAGACCGGCCGTGGCTCCCAGCACACAACCGCAGTTGCCACCGAGAACGAACGGAAAGTCTCCGGACTTCAGGGCGGCACGGACGCAGCCGGCCAGGGCACGCTGCACCTCGAAGTAGGCCCCGATCTCGTGCTCGAAACTGCCGGGCAGTTCCACCAGCTCGACGTCGGTCGCCTGTCCGTCTGAGCTGAGAAGTCCTTCTATCCCGGCCGCCAGCAGCCGGGCGGGGCCGGCGCCCATTCCGCTGCCTTGCCGACCCAGGTGATAGGGAACGCTGATGAGCCGGATCCTGCGGGGCGTACTCGTCATTCCGGCTTGGGAAGCGTCTGCTCCTCACCGTCCCAGTCCTTGCCCGCGGTGTCGGCATGCTTTGAGGCGCTGTCGGTCTGCTGTGCCACGGTGTCGCGCATCGCCTCGTCGGTGAGGCCTTCGCCTGCCTCGTGCACCTCGGCGGATGGGCTAGTGCTCTTCGAATCGGACATCCGGCCACTGTGCCATCGCTACGACGTGGGACGACGGGCGGGGAGCGCCAGTCGTTTGTGGAGCCACGGTCGGTCATCGGAAGTCCTCCGGGTCGCGGTTGGTCCACCCGCGCTGCCCGTCGGTCACAGGTGCCAATCCTCGGCGCAGCGTTGACCCGGAATGCATAACTTTTGCCGGATGGCCCTTGCGTCACGGGGTAGCCGAAGGGCCATGGCAATTGCCGACGTCCTCGACACGGTCATGGACAGGTCCCTCGTTCTGGGCTACACCCGCATCGGGCCCGCAGTGCGTAAGAACTGGTGGCCAGCTGACCCACGGCCCGGTTCGATGTCGGACCGCCGGGTCCTGGTCACCGGCGCGACGTCAGGCATCGGCAAGGCAGCCGCTGCGGGTCTGGCCCGGCTGTGTGCTGAGGCCTACGTCATGGGCCATAACAAGGAGCACCGCGACGAGGCTCGAGCGGGATGTACGCCGCTGGGCTGCGCGACGACGACCCGGAGTACCGCGAGGGAAAGGATTCCGGCCCGAAGGCGTATGCCAGGACCATGCGGGTGCAGGTGGTCCTCGCCCAGATGTGGGCCGACCGGATGGCCCCGGACGACATCACCGTCGAGAGCATGCATCCCGGCTGGGTGGACACCCACGGGGTTAAGGAGTACCTGCCCAAGTTCCGCGCCCTGACGTTGCCGTTCTTGCGCAGCCCGGAACAGGGCGCGGACACGCTGGTCTGGTTGGCAGCGACCAAGCCGCACTCGGAGGGCACCGAGCGCTTCTGGCACGACCGACGGCTACGCCCGACCAGACTAGGGACGCCAGCGGGATCAGGGTCCGGACAAGCGGCGGCGACTGTGGGATTACCTCTGCTCGGCCACCGGAGTCTCCGTGGCCGCTGGCGCCTGCGACCCGCGCTGATCGGGCCCGGCCACAGCGGAACCTGATGCCTCCAGCCGTCGCGGCAAACCGAACAGCGGGAACAACGACTCGGTATCGAGGAAGACCGTCATGCCGCTGACCCGGTCCCAGCATCCACGTGCCGATGTCCTCGGGCCCGTACAGCCAGATCGCGTACGGCGGCATCGACTGGATCGCGTCCTCGTGCAGCAACGCAACGAATGCATCGATGTCATACCGCTCGAAGGTGTCCACATAGCGCGCCAACAGTGCTCGATGACTGTCGTTCATCGGCGGCGACGGTTCGCCGTCGGCGAGGTCGAGGTCGGCCAGCGTGGCGCGCGCCTGTTGCAGGGCGCTGTTGGCCGAGGCCACCGTGGTGTCCAGCAATCCGGCCACCTCGGTGGCCTTCCAGCGCAGCACGTCGCGCAGGCGAGGCCGTACCGAAGTCCATCGGCAGGGCGCGGCGGCTGCGCCCGTTGAGCTGATCGAGGCAGACGTTGGCCGCGATACGGTAGAGCCAGGACCGCAGGCTTGCCCGTCCGTCGAAGCCGGCCATCCCCCGCCAGGCCCGTACCAGCGTGTCCTGCACCGCGTCCTCGGCC
>JACCQS010000299.1 GCA_013814015.1 Geodermatophilaceae bacterium
GTCCCCCGCACTCCCGCCCTGAACAAACTTGGCCGGCGGCAACTGCGGCGGGTTGGTGAAGATCGGCCACCGTCGGTTGTAGAGATTGAAGATCGGGTGGACCGACACGAGATCTGCGTGCGCGTCGTAATAGGTGTCCAGGGTTCCGACATCGCGCCAGTACCCCTTGTCCCGTTCGGTCTCACCGGGAACGGTGTTGTCCTTGAAGTCATAGACCCGAGCCGCCCCGGAGGAGGTCAGCATCGGGATGATGCTGGCGCCCATGTCGTGCAGCGAGTTCTCGTCGGCGGCGTCGGCTCGTAGGGCATCGAGCAGGGCGTCGGTGGTGAAGACGTAGTTGCCCATCGACGCGAAGACCTCGTCCGGGCTGTCCGGCAGGCCGGGCGGATCGGCCGGTTTCTCCAGGAAATGCTCGATCCGACCGTCGGTGTCGGTGTCGATCACCCCGAATTGGGATGCCTCCGAGCGCGGCACACGGATCCCGGCGACCGTCACACCAGCGCCGGTGTCGATGTGCTGTTGCACCATCTGACGCGGGTCCATCCGGTAGACGTGGTCAGCGCCGAAGACGACGACGTGATCCGGGGCGTCGTCGTAGACCAGGTTGAGACTCTGAAAGATGGCGTCTGCGCTTCCGGTGAACCAGCGCGGCCCGAGCCGTTGTTGGGCGGGCACCGGCGTCACATAGCTGCCGAGCAAGGTGGACATCCGCCAGGTAGTCGTGATGTGCCGGTCCAGGGAGTGGCTCTTGTACTGGGTGAGAACGCACAACCGCAGATAGCCGCCGTTGACCAGATTGGACAAGACGAAGTCGACCAGCCGGTAGCTGCCACCGAAGGGCACGGCCGGCTTGGCTCGGTCCTCGGTCAGCGGCCACAATCGCTTGCCTTCGCCACCCGCGAGCACGATGCCCAGGACGCGCGAATCACCAGCCATAGCGCCGAACCTAGTGCGACCGGGTTTAGGGTCGGCAGCCGTGCGAGTCGGGATTCTGACCAGAGAGTTCCCGCCGGATGTCTACGGCGGCGCCGGGGTGCATGTCGAGCACCTCGTGGCCGCGCTGCGCACTGCTCGCGACGTCGGGGTGGACGTCCACTGCTTCGGCGCCCCTCGCGCGGCGGCCCGTGCCCACGAAGTCCCAGCGGAGCTCGCCTCGGCCAACTCCGCCGTCCAGGCCCTCGGCGTCGACCTGTCCATCGTCGATGCCGTTGCCGGCTGCGACGTCCTGCACTCCCACACGTGGTACGCCAACTTCGCCGGCCATCTCGGCTCGATGCTGTACGGCGTTGCGCACATCGTCACCGCTCACTCACTGGAACCGCGCCGGCCGTGGAAGGCAGAACAGCTCGGCGGCGGCTACCGCATCTCCTCCTACGTCGAGCGCTCGGCGTACGAGGCGGCGACCGCCGTGATCGCCGTGAGCGAGGGTATGCGCGCGGACATCCTCGACTGCTATCCCGAGCTCGACCCGGGCAAGGTGCAGGTGATCTACAACGGCGTCGATGCCCGGGCCTACTCGCCGACCCAGGACATCACCACGCTGATCGAGCGCGGCATCGACCCGGAGCGGCCGTACGTGGTTTTCGTCGGCCGGATCACCCGACAGAAGGGCGTGATCCACCTCGTCAACGCAGCCCGTGCGCTGCCACCGGAGGCGCAACTGGTCCTCTGTGCCGGAGCTGCGGACACCCCGGAACTCGGTGCCGAGGTGGCTGCCGGCATCGCCAGTCTGCAGCGGGAGCGAACCGGCGTGGTGTGGATCGAGAAGATGTTGCCGCGTGCGCAGGTGGTCAGCCTGCTCAGCCATGCGACGGTCTTCTGCTGCCCGTCGGTGTACGAACCGCTGGGCATCGTCAATCTCGAGGCCAGTGCGTGCGCAACGGCGGTGGTGGCCAGCGACGTGGGCGGGATCCCGGAGGTCGTCGCGGACGGGCTGACCGGCCTGCTGGTGCATTACGACGCCGGGGATCCGGGCGGCTTCGAGGCCGGTCTGGCTGCGCGGCTGACCGAATTGCTGGGCGACCCGAAAAGGGCTGCGGCCATGGGTGCTGCCGGGCGCGAACGGGTGGTCAAAGAGTTCGGTTGGCCGGCGATCGCCGTACGTACCGCGCAGGTGTACGCGGCGGCATACGAGAAGGCGTGAGACCCTGGGTGATCATGAGGGTCAGCGACCCAGGGGCACCAACTGCAGAGAGGCGAGTGTGAACGTGGGCACCTTCGACAACCTCAAGGGCAAGGTCAGCGATCTTGTTGACCAGCACAGCGACAAGATCGAAACCGGCATGAACAAGGCCGGCGAATTCGTCGACGGCAAGACCGGCGGCAAGCACAGCGACAAGATCGAAACTGGCAAGGACAAGCTGCGCGGTGCTCTCGACGGCCTGGATGGCAAGAACGACGACTTTCCGGACACCCCGCCCGCCTCAGCGCGCTGAGCTGACTCCCTTGACCACTGCGCCCGGTGCGCTGAGCGCTGCTGGTCGGCGCGACCGCTGACAGCGAAAGGCCCCGGTCGGCGCAGTTCGCGCCTTCCGGGGCCTTTCGTCTTCGGAAGCGAGTTTCGAGAGTCAGCCAGTGGCGCCCTTGAGGGCCTCTGACAGTGCGGTGGCCTCGTCCGGCGACATCTCGACGACCAACCTGCCGCCGCCTTCGAGCGGTACGCGCATCACGATGCCGCGTCCCTCTTTGGTGACCTCGAGCGGACCCTCGCCGGTCCGCGGTTTCATGGCCGCCATGCGTGCCTCCTTTGCCCAGCCGTTCCCGCGGGGTGTGATCCGACGCGGGGCGGCTACCTTGTGGCTTGACTGTTGACCACTATCTTCCCGTATCGGGGCGCGAGGACACATCGCGGGGCTTCCCAGCCCGCGTGGTTGGGGTCAGACAGGTCGCGCTGCAGTGTGGCGCGTATCAGTGAGGCGACCATTCCGGAGGCGATGTTGAGCGGGTCCGTACGAGTGGATCGCGACGGTGCGGTCGCGACCGTCACGCTGGACCGTCTGCAGGCGATGAACGCGCTCGACAACGCCACCAAGGTGGACTTGCGCGACCGGCTGCACGAACTCGGGGCTGACGAGTCGGTACGAGCTGTGGTGCTCACCGGAGCCGGGGACCGTGCGTTCTGCACGGGCCAGGACCTCAAGGAGCACATTGCCCTGCTGCAGGCCGAGGATCCGGCACCGCTGTCGACGGTGACCGAGCACTACAACCCGATCGTGCTGGCCCTCGCGACGATGCCGAAACCGGTGATCGCTGCGGTCAACGGGATGGCGGCCGGTGCGGGCGCGTCGCTTGCTTTCGCGGCGGACTTCCGGGTTGCCGCCGCTCGTGCGGTCTTCTTGCTCGCCTTCGCCCGGATCGGGCTCTCGGTGGACACCGGATCCTCGTGGACGCTGCCGCGCCTGGTCGGCCATGCCAAGGCCACCGAACTGGCAATGCTGGCCGAGCCGATCTCCGCCGCGGATGCGCTGGCCATCGGACTGGTCACCGAGGTCGTTACGGACGAGGAGTTGGCCGGCCGCGCCGCGGCTCTGGCTCAACGGCTGGCTTCCGGACCGACGGTCGCGTACGGCGCGATCAAGGCGGCCCTGCATCATTCGGCCGGGGTGGATCTGCCGACTGCGCTGACCCGGGAGGGAGAGCTGATGGCCGCCACCGGCGCCTCCCAGGACCACAAGGACGCCGTCGCCGCGTTCGTGGCCAAGGAGCAGGCCACCTTCTCCGGCCGCTGACCGCCCCCCATTCGACTCAGGGCGCCCCTGAGTCGAATCTTTCGACTCAGGGGCGCCCTGAGTCGGTAGGTCGACCGGTCGACCTCGAGGTCAGGCTGGGCTGATCCGAGTGGCGCCGGCTCGGCGGGGGTCGGCAGCAGCGTGCAGTCCAGTGTCCGGTTCCCACCATGCGGCCCCGACGCCGCCGAAGTACATCGACTGGGCGGGGAACTCCCGTACCGGCATCCCCAGGACGCCGACGACCAGGTCCTGCTCCACGTCGACATGCGTCTCGTCCGCGTTCACCCGGACATGCGCCCGAGGATCGGCGATGGCCTGCTCGAGTGGGCGACCGCCGTGCATGTGTCCGGCCAGGACCTGGGCCAGCGCCGTGCTGATCCGATCCGCGCCCGGTGTGCCGATCGCCAGAACCGCCCCGTCGGCTCGAGTCGCCACAGAGGGGGCCATGTTGGACAGCAGCCGGGCACCGGGGGGAAGTGAGTGCAGGCCACTGCGGTTGAGTTCAGGTTCGCCGAGGCAGTTGTTCTGCCAGATCCCGGTTCCGGGTGTCATCACACCGGACCCGTAGCCGGCCGAGACGGTGATCGCGCAGGCCACGCCGTCATCGCCGGCGACCGAGACGTGCGCCGTACTCGGGGAACTCATCGCAGCGAGGTCGCGCCGGTCGACCATCTGCATCAGCGCCCGCGCTGCGGCAACCCGGTCCGGAGCCGCCTCGAAATGGTTGATCCGATAGCTCAGGACTGCCTCCTGGACGGCCACCAGCTGCGCCACGTCCTGGACCGTCCAGTCCCCCTTCGGACGGCCGGACAGCAACGCCAACATCGCCGTGAGCGTCACCCCACCGATCGCCGGGGCCGGGTTGGTGGCCAGCTGCCACCGGCCGTGTTCAGAGCTCAACGCCGGCCGCAGCACCGCCTGGTACTCGGCGAGGTCTCGGGTGCCCAGCAGTCCGCCGTTGGCGTCCATGTCGCTGGTGATCAGCTCGGCAAGGCGACCGCGATAGAACGTCTCGACGCCGTGGCTGGCCAGCATCTCCAGAGATCCGACCAGAGCCGGGATCCGGACCAGATCGTCGGGGCCTAGCAATTGCCCGCTCGGATCATGGAGCGCGGCATGGCTGTCGGGCTGCCAGCCGAACGCGCTCTCGTGGACGAACTCCAGATACTGCCGGGCAGACGCGCCCAACGGGAATCCGGTTCGCGCGGCCGCGACTGCCGGGCCCAACAGGTCCGACCAGTCGCGCTGTCCCGATCGGGCATGCGCCAGGGCAAGTGCTGCCAACGCACCCGGTGTGGCCACCGAGCCGTGCCCGACGGTCATCGTCACACCGCCGCCGTATCCGCTATGGACTACGTGGACACCCCCGGCGAACCACGATTGCGGGCGATCACGGCCGGGCATCTCGACGCCGCCGTCGATGGTCACGGGCTCCTCACCGGGAAGGCTGACCGTGACGTACCCACCGGCCGACAGCGACACCATGCCTGGCTCGGTGACCATGGTGGTCACGGCGGCCGCGATCGCGGCATCCACCGTGTTTCCGCCGCCGGCCGCGACGTCCACTCCGGCGCGGGCGGCCAAGGCGTTGGGAGCCGCCACGGCGACACGAACGACCACGCGCGGACGCTACCGCCCGGCTCGCCAGCAGTCGGCCACGTGATCGTCGACCATGCCGGTGGCCTGCATCAAGGCGTAGGCCGTCGTCGGACCGACGAATGCGAAACCCCGACGTTTGAGCTCCTTCGCCATGGCCACCGACTCCGAGCTGGTGGCCGGTACGTCGGCCGAGCTCGCCGGTCTGGCCACCTTCCCCTCGGGCGCGAAACTCCAGAGCAACTCCGAGAGCCCGTTCGGCAGTTCGCGCGCGGCACGGGCGTTGCCGATCGTGGCATGGATCTTGGCTCGGTTCCGAACGATTCCGGCGTCGGTCATGAGTCTGGCGACATCGGAATCGTCGAAGCCGGCCACGTCGGCGATCACGAAGCGCGAGAATGCGGTACGAAACGCCTCTCGCTTTCGCAGGATCGTCAGCCAGGACAACCCGGACTGGAACGCCTCCAGCGACACCCGCTCGAACAGTGCATCGTCGCCGCGCAACTCGACCCCCCACTCCGTGTCGTGGTAGGTCAGGTAGTCGGCCGTGGACCCCGCCCAGGCGCATCGCAGCCGGACGTCACCGCTCACCGGGGATGCGTTGTGCGATAGGACGCGGCGAACGCGGCGAACCGGTTGACCGAGCGCTGGAGTCCCCAGCGGGTCAACGGCCTCACCAACGGCCATCCCACTCGGCCGAGCAACCCGAATGGCAGCTCCAGGGCCTCGGTCCAGGCGAATCGAGACCCTCCGGGATGAGCGGTGACCTCGAAGATCCCACGGCCTCGGATCAGTCGACCGGTGTGTTCCATCGTGCAGCGTCGTGGCGGGTCCCACTCGGTGACCCGCATCCGGTCCCGTACGCCGAGCCGACCGATCCCGGTCAGCGCCTCGATCTCGGTCCCCAGTCCGCTGCGCGCCGCGGAGATTCGGCGCACCCGGGTGGCCAGGATCCATTCGCCCTGGCGTTCCCAATCGGTGATGGCCGCCCAGGTCTGTTCCGTCGGAGCGTCGACGTCGACACTGACCACGACCTCAGGCATCTCGTTCTCCCGCATGAGCAGGATCCTCGGAATCAGGGCGCCCCTGAGTCGAATCAATCGCATCAGGGCCGCCCTGATTCCCGTGCAGGGCAGTGGCGGTGTCCGCGCTCACGAGCGGCTCGGCCGCCGGTTGCTGGGTCAGCTGGTTGGTCAAGGCAGCGATCTGGCGGTCCTTTTCCCGCAAGGCCTCGGCCAGCTGGTCGAGAACCCAGTCCACT
Organism: Geodermatophilaceae bacterium; assembly: GCA_013814015.1. Lineage (GTDB taxonomy): Bacteria > Actinomycetota > Actinomycetes > Mycobacteriales > Geodermatophilaceae > JACCQS01. The sequence goes on from JACCQS010000299.1 coordinate 6,586, forward strand.
TCGAGCATTCGGTAACCCCTGAGCACGACCGAGAGCCGCAACGCCTCGATGTCGCCGGCATCGGGTGGTCGGTCCGCGGGCAGGACGACCGGCGTGCTGTCCCGTGGAGCGGGGACGAGTTCCTCCCCACGCCCGAAGACCAGCGAACCGACCGCGAACAGGGCACCGGAGATCACCACAAGCCCGAGAACGAATCCGATAACGCCTAACACGATGCCGATGGTGTCATGCGATATCGGGCCGTGCCTGGACACGATCGTCATCGGCCGCCGCGATCACCGCGACTGCCTCGTCGACGTCGTCGGTGAGAGTGATCAGGTCGAGGTCGTGCGGCGCGATCTTGCCGGCTGGCAGCATGACGTCGCGGATCCAGCCCAGCAACCCCGACCAGTACGCACTTCCGAACAGGATGACCGGGAACCGGGTGACCTTTCGGGTCTGCACGAGAGTCAGGGCCTCGAACAACTCGTCCAGGGTCCCGAAGCCGCCGGGCAGGATGACGAAGGCCTGCGCGTACTTGACGAACATCGTCTTGCGGGCGAAGAAGTAGCGGAAGTTCAAGCCGATGTCGACCCAGGCGTTGAGTTCCTGCTCGAAGGGAAGTTCGATTCCCAGCCCCACGGACAGCCCACCTGCCTCCTGCGCCCCGCGGTTGACCGCCTCCATCACACCCGGTCCGCCGCCGGTGATCGCCGCGTACCCGGCTCTGGCCAGGGCGGCACCCAGGGCGTAGCCCGCGTCGTAGTCGGGATGCCCCGGCGGGGTGCGCGCGCTGCCGAAAACGCTGACCGAGCGCGGCAACTCGGCCAGCAAGCCGAATCCCTCCACGAACTCCGACTGGATCCGCAGCACCCGCCACGGGTCGGTATGCACCCAATCGGAGGGTCCGCGGGCATCGAGCAGCCGCTCGTCGGTGGTTCCGGGTTTGACCTGCCCGCGACGCAATACGACTGGTCCACGGTGTTTCTCCGGGACGAGGCCGCTCGGGTCGTGGGGCTGGCTCTGGGGCGGCTGCGGCTGGCTCATGTCGCCGCACCGCTGAGATAGCCGGCAAGCACGCTCTCGGACTCGCGGATCGTGCTCATCCGGACGTGCTCCTCCCTCTTGTGGGCCTGGTTCGGATCGCCCGGTCCGAAGTTCACCGCCGGAATGCCGAAGGCGGCGAAGCGAGCGACATCGGTCCAGCCCAGCTTCGCCTGCACCGGCACATCCAGAGCTGCGATGAACGCGGCTGCGACCGGATCGCTCAGCCCCGGCAGCGCGCCGGACGCGCTGTCGGTGATCTCGATCTCGAAGCCGTCGAACACCTCGCGGACGTGCCCGGCGGCCTGTTCGGCACTGCGGTCCGGAGCGAAGCGGAAGTTGACCTCGACCTCGCAGACATCGGGGATCACGTTGCCGGCCACGCCACCGGCAATCCGTACGGCATTGAGCCCCTCACGGTAGATGCAGTCGTCGATGTCGACCGTACGCGGGGAATAGGCCTCCAGCCGGGCCAATACCGGTGCCGCGGCATGAATTGCATTGGCGCCCAGCCATGATCGAGCGCTGTGGGCACGATGCCCGTTGGTACGCACGACCGCCCGCAGCGTGCCCTGGCAGCCGGCCTCGACGACGCCGCCGGTGGGCTCGAGCAGCACCGCGAGGTCGCCGTAGAGCAGCGACCGGTCATTGCGAGCTAGCCGCGCGAGGCCGTTGCGGGAGGACTCGACCTCCTCGTTGTCGTAGAAGAGCCAGGTGACGTCTTGACGGGGCTCGGGAATCGTCTGGGCCAGCCGCAGCATCACCGCGACCCCGGATTTCATGTCCGAAGTGCCGCAGCCGTAGAGCAGTTCCCCGTCGTCATGGCTCGGCACATTGTCGGCGATCGGAACCGTGTCCAGGTGTCCGGCCAGGACGATCCGCTCGTCGCGGCCCAGGGTCGTACGGGCGACAACGGCGTCCCCGTCGCGTCGTACGTCGAGTCGATCGAGCCCGCGAAGTGCTGCCTCCACCGCGTCGGCCAGAACCCCTTCGTCCCCGGACACCGAGGGCAAGTCCACCAGCGCGCGGGTCAGCGAGACGACGTCGAGAGACAGGTCGAGGGTCGGCACGACGGCGAGCCTAACGAGAGCACTACCGTGGCCTTCGTGACGAGCCCGCACCCTCCGGTCGGCACCGGCGACCATCCCGACGCTGCTGGCCCGCGCCGGGCCAGCGCGATCGGCCTGGCCACCGTGAGCCCGGGCGGCGCCGTCTTGGATGCCTGGTTCCCCGACCCCGCGCTGTCCATCCCGCTCGGCAGGGCGAGCGGGACCACCGTCCTGGACGCGGCCGAACTCAGCGCTGGCAGATTTCCCGAGTGCGCCGCCCTGGTCGCGGAGGACCAGGTCCGCGGGGTGTCGGTGATCGGTGTGCACACGGTCATCGAGGACCTTGGCGCCGCGCCGCTGGACACCTATGACGTGTGGCTACGCCTGCACCTGCTCAGCCACCGATTGATCGCGCCCAACAGCGCCAACCTGGACGGAGTCTTCGGACTTCTGACGAATGTGGTCTGGACCAGTGCCGGGCCTTGCCTGCCCGTGGGTTTCGAGCAGACCCGACTTCGGCTGCGCGCCAAGCACGGAGCGGTGGCCGTGTACGGCGTGGACAAGTTTCCCCGGATGGTGGATTACGTGCTCCCCTCAGGCGTCCGAATCGCGGACGCCGACCGGGTCCGCCTCGGTGCACACCTGGCGCCGGGTACGACGGTCATGCATGAGGGCTTCGTCAACTACAACGCCGGAACCCTTGGCGCCTCGATGGTGGAGGGCCGGATCAGTGCCGGGATCGTGGTCGGAAACGGCTCCGACATCGGCGGCGGGGCCTCGATCATGGGCACCTTGTCCGGCGGTGGCCAGGAGCGGATCCGGATCGGTGAGGGCTGCCTGCTCGGCGCCAACTCTGGTATCGGGATCTCCCTCGGCGACGGTTGCGTGGTCGAGGCCGGGCTGTACGTCACGGCCGGTACCAAGGTGCGTCTCCCGGACGACAACGTGGTGTCGGCCCGCACGCTGTCCGGCCGTTCCGGCCTGCTCTTCCGCCGGAACAGCACCAGTGGTGCGGTAGAAGCCCTGGCGCGGACCGGCACCTGGGGCAGCCTCAACGCCGCTCTGCACACCAACTGAGCCAGGATGTCAAGTCACAGATACTGATGTTGCCCCGACAAGTTACCCAGCTTGATTCTCATCCGACAAGGTGAAAGCCTTGTCGGATCCGTAGTGTCGGCAGGAGGCAGCATGCTCGCGGTCATGACGATCGACCAACGTGGCAGTCGCCACGACGTCGATCGGGTCGAGCAGTTGCTCGCCGAGCTGAGCACGCATGCTGCCGCCGGCGACGGTGTGGCCCTGCGGTTCGAACGGACCGTCGGCGACGAAGTGCAGGGGGTGCTCACTGATCCGGAACTTCTGCTGGAGATCACCCTTCGCTGTACGCGAAGCCAGCATTGGACGGTGGGTATCGGCATGGGTTCGATCCGTACGCCGATTCCGGACAGCACCCGCAAGGCGTCGGGGCCGGCTTTCGAGAATGCCCGAGACGCGGTCAACCGGGCCAAAGGGGGGCCCGAGGCCATCGCCGTCCAAGGGCCAGACCCCATCTCCAGCCGGTATGCCGAGGCCGTCCTGCGGACGATGGCAACGGTGCTGCGCCGTCGTTCTTCGGCAGGATGGCAGGCCGTGGACCTGATGGCCCAAGGACGGACGCAGGCTGAGACAGCCGAAGTCCTGGGGATCAGCAAACAGGCCGTCAGTCAACGGTTGCACGCTGCGTGGTGGTGGCACGAACAGGCACTGCGACCGGTCGCCGTTCATCTGTTGACCGAGGCCGGGCAATGATGGCGGCGGTCCTGACGTCCCTGCTCGGTGTCGTTCTCGTGGTCTCGCTGCCGGGTTGGTGGCACCGCTCGCACGTTTTCCCGGCCGTGGCCGCCGGAACGCTGTGCGTCGCAATTGTCATCGCCGCCAACACATCCGGTGTCGGACGGACGGCGCTGATCCTCTGCGCAGCATTGGCAGTCATTACTTCCGCCGCTGGCGGTGGGCCACTGACCGTCGCCATCCTGAAGCGTTCCTCGGCCAGCACCATGCCGCGGACTCGTGAACCCGGTCGTCCCGATCCGACTCCGGCCGAGGACGTGCTACGCGGCGGCGCATGGATCGGCGCCCTGGAGCGCCTGGCGGTCACTACTGCGTTGATCGCCGGATGGCCGGAAGGCATCGCGGTCGTCCTGGCAGTCAAAGGGCTTGCCCGCTATCCCGAACTGCGCTCCCCGGGCGCGGGCGCCTCGGAACGCTTCATCATCGGCACCTTCAGCAGCGTGTTGTGGGCCGCGGCGTGCGCGGTTACGGTCCTGCTCCTGCGCCTGCCGCGCTGAGTTCTACGCCTCAGTCGTGCAGTCGGGCCGCTGCCGCAGCAACTCGTTCGTCCGTGGCGGTCAGCGCGATCCGTACGTGCTGGCCGCCGGTCGGACCATAGAACAACCCTGCCGCAACCAGAATGCCACGCTGAGCGAACCAGTCCACTGTGGACATCGAGGGCTCGTGGCGGGTCGCCCAGAGGTAGAGCCCGGCCTCGGAGTGGTCGATCCGGAACCCCGCAGTCGACAATGCGCCAACCAGCTGCCCGCGGCGGGCCCGATACCGCTCGCGCTGCTGCGCCACGTGTACGTCGTCCCCGTAGGCCGCCGCCATCGCCGCCTGAACCGGGAGCGGGACGAGCAGACCGGAGTGCCGCCGAAGATTCCAGATGCGCTGGATCAGAGCCGGATCTCCGACGATCAGGCCACCGCGGTAGCCGGCCATGTTGGACCGCTTGGACAGCGAATGCACCGCCAGCACCCCGGCATGTGAGTCGCCGACGACGCTGGGATGCAAGACGCTGATCGGCTCGACCGACCAGCCCAGCTCGAGATAGCACTCGTCGACCACGATCGGCACCGCTGCCTTCCGGCCCCAGACCACCCAACGTTGCAGATCGCCCGCGGACAACACCGCCCCTTGCGGATTGGCCGGTGAATTCAACCAGACCAGGCCGATTCCGGCCGCGTCCTCGGGCGGGCGCTGGACCCGACGTACCAGCGCCCCTGCCAGCAGCGCACCTACCTCGTAGGTTGGATAGGCCAGCTCCGGGATCAGCACGGTTGAACCGGCTTGGATGCCGAGCATCGTCGCCAGCCACGCGACAGTCTCTTTGGAACCGACCGTCGGCAGGATCGCGTCCCGGGCGGAGGCCAGGACACCTACTCGGCGCTGCAGCCAGTCAGCGGCCGCGGTGCGAAACTCCGCCGTTCCCAGCGCCGTGGGGTACCCGGGCGCGTTGGAGTGCGCGGCGAGAGCGGCCGCGATGAACGGCGGAGTGGGGTCGACCGGTGTGCCCATCGACAGGTCGACGAGTCCATCCGGATGGCACTGCGCCCGGTCTCGGGCCGCAGCCAGACTGTCCCAGGGGAAGTCCGGAAGGTTCAATCCTGATTCCCCGGCCAGCGTTGCGGGTAGCGCGCCCTTGGGGCCGGCGGGCCCGACAGGAGTCCGAGCGCTTCGCGCCAGCTCAGTGCTCGTTCACCTGCGGGGGCAGCGCCGCGACCAGCGGATGATCCTTGTCGATGTCGCCGGTCTTGGCCGCTCCGCCAGGTGAACCCAGGTCATCGAAGTACTCGACGTTGGCGTTGTAGTAGTCCTTCCACTTCTCCGGGACGTCGTCCTCGTAGAAGATCGCCTCGACCGGGCAGACGGGTTCGCAGGCGCCACAGTCGACGCACTCGTCGGGGTGGATGTAGAGCATCCGTTTCCCGGTGTAGATGCAATCGACCGGACATTCGTCGATGCATGCTTTGTCGAGAACATCGACGCATGGCTCGGCGATGATGTAGGTCACTGTGCTCCTCCTGCGGGACTGCTACGGCCTTCCTAGTATTGCCCCCTCCAGGGCTATCGGCCGCAGGGGGTGAGCGAATGCAGAGTGAACCTGCCCACGTCGTCATCGGCATCGCAGAGGTCGAGCGGATCGCGGCCCTCGGGTGGCGGGGCCTCGAGGAAGCTTTGCTGGGCGATTGGTTGCTGCGTGCAGCCGGCGGATTCACCGGGCGATCGAACTCGGCTCTCGTCCTGGGCGGGCCACCGCACACCGACCTCGGCTGGTTGAGTGATCTCGAGCGCTGGTACGCCGACCGTGGCTTGCCGCCAATGGTCCAGGTACTGCTTCCCGGCGGGGAGGCGATCGACTCCATGCTGGCCGCGGCGGGCTGGCGAACCCACGACATGGTCCGCTTTCTCACCGGCGACATCGCCCAGGTCCAGAAGTTGGCCGCGATTCCCCCGGCCGTTTCGAGTGAAGGACGCCCTGTATCGAAACTATTGGCTCAAGGCGTCCTTTCCTCGGATGAATTCGGAGTGGTGGCGCGGATCGACGCCGAACCCGACGAGGCGTGGCTGGCGGCCTACCTCTACCGCGGTGCTCCCTTGCCTGGGCACGCCCGACAGGTGCTCGTACGAGCTGGGCAGGGCACTGAGCTGTGCTTCGCGTCGCTGCGCACGCCGGCCCAAGACGGCGCGGCCGAAGCGGTGCTCGCCGTGGCCCGCGGGGCGCTGGCGCAGGGTTGGCTAGGGATCACGGCCGTCACCGTCGCCGACCAGCACCGTCGTCAACGCCACGGCACCCGACTGATGTCGGAGCTGGCTGACTGGGCTGTGCAGCGGGGCGCGCAGGCGATCTATCTGCAGGTGGCTGCCGACAACGGTCCCGCCTTGGCGCTCTACTCGCGGTTGGGCTTTTCCCACCATCACGACTATCGCTACCGGGTGGGGCCGGCACCGGAGGACCGTCCCGTCTGACCCGTGCCCTGAGCCGCCCTGCTCTGAGCCGCGCTGCCCTCCGGGAGTGCGTTCAGGACCTGGCGGAGCGCGGCCTCCTCGCTGTCGTAGTAGGACAGCCCCCAGCGCGCCACGTGGGCGGGGAACTCGAAGGCCGGATCGTTGTCGATCCCGTCGAGTACCGCCCGAAGATCGCGACGCTGCGCGGCCAGCGCCTGGTCGTAGGCCTCGAGCATGGCCCGTACCTGACCGGGATCGAGGAGATGGCCCAGCAGCAGGCGCAGCGCGACCGGGTGCTTGAGCAACGGAAACCCGGGGTCGGAATCGGCCAGCCAGCGGCGAAGTTCGCGGGCACCCTTCGCGCTGACCCGGTACCGCGTGGTGGTCCGGCCCGGGCCGCCGCCTACTTCCCGGGACAGCACCAGACCCCGCTGGGCCAGGCGCTTGAGTTCGGTGTAGATCTGGCTCATCGCGGGCGCGGTCCAATAGAAGCGCAGCGTCGAGTCCGCCCATTGCTTCAGCTCGTACCCGGACAGTTCCTGGCCGAAGGTGAGCAACCCCAGGACTGCGTACGACGTCGTTGGCAGGTCTCGCTCTTGACGCACGAGCCGGACTCTACTATTCCTAACCGGAAGACTTCTTCAACGACAAACCCGGAGGTGGTCAGCGATGACCAAGACCATGGTGCTGATCGGTACCCGCAAAGGGTTGTGGACGGCGACCGCCGAGGACGACCGGCAGAGCTGGACGGTCCGCGGACCAGATCTCGGGTTGAACGAGGTCGCCGCCTGTGCGATCGACGCTCGCGGCGCGAAGCCCAGGTTGTTCGCCGGCGCGAGCAGCTCGCACTGGGGACCGGCGATGTCCTACTCCGACGACCTCGGCGCGACCTGGATCGAGCCCGACCCTGCGCCGATCAGCTTCCCGGAACAGACCGACACCGCCCTGGCTCGGGTCTGGCAGATCATGCCCGGGCCCGCCGATCAGCCGGACCTGGTCTGGGCAGGCACAGAGCCCTCGGCGTTGTGGCGAAGCGAGGATCGAGGGGTGTCGTTCACCCTGAACCAGGGACTGTGGGATCACCCGCATCGCAAGGAATGGCAGCCAGGGGGTGGCGGGCAGGCGCTGCACACGATCCTGCCGCACCCGCAGGACAGCACGCAGATGCATGTCGCGATGTCGACCGGAGGCGTTTACCGCACAACCGATGACGGAGCGAGTTGGAATCCGGCCAACAAGGGCATCCAGGGCTCGTTCCTGCCGGCCGACGAGTTCCCGGAGTACGGGCAGTGCGTACACAAGGTCGCCCGGCACCCCGAGCGCCCGGATCAGCTCTTCGCCCAGAATCACGGTGGCGTCTACCGCTCCGACGACGAGGGGACGTCCTGGGCGTCGATCGCCGAAGGGCTGCCTGCCGATTTCGGCTTCAACATGGTGGTCCATCCGCACGCTCCGGGCACCGTGTACGTGATTCCGCTGGTCGCCGACATGGAGCGTTTCCCGCCGCAGGCCCGGCTACGGGTCTATCGCAGTCGCGATGCGGGCCAGAGCTGGGAGGAATTGTCCAAGGGGCTGCCGCAAGATCGGTTCTACGCAACAGTCATGCGCGACGCGATGTGCGTCGACGACCTGCCCAGCACAGGCATCTACTTCGGCACCCGCAGCGGCTCGGTCTTCGCCAGTGCCGACGAAGGCGAGAGCTGGTCGGAGATCGCGGCACATCTGCCCGACGTCTTGTGCGTACGAGCCGGAAGGGTCGGCTGAGCCGTGGCTGTGCTCGTCCGCATCCCCGGGGCCCTGCGTCAGTTCACCGACAACGCCCGCACGCTGGAGGTCGATCTGCCCGAAGGCAGCGACGTCGCCGCGCTGCTGGCCACCTTGGGTTGCGACAATCCCTCGCTCGTACGGCGGATCTGCGATGAACGCGGCAATCTGCGCCAGCACGTCAACGTGTTCGTCGGGACGGTGAATGTGCGCGACGGCAACGGACTGTCGACCACCGTGCCCGACGGCGCGGAGGTCTACGTAATTCCGGCCGTCTCAGGCGGCTGACCAACCGCTCGAGTCCGTTGCGGGCGACGGAGAGTACCGACGGTGAAGGCAAGCGCCAGGGAACCCAGGAGCAGAAACGCCAGGTTGACCACAGCCGTGGCGGTGGAGGATCCGCCGTCGCTGATCAGCAGATCACCCTCAGGTCGGGCGATCGCCGAACGGCCGATCACCCCCAGCCAGACCGCGCCTGGCAGCAAGGCCAGCCAGACCGAGCCGGCAATCTCATACATCGCGCGGGTGAAGGCCACGTTTCCCGCGACCGCGGCCGCTACCGACAGGGGCAGCAGAACCGGACCCGCTCGCAACGGCAGGTAGAACACTTCCAGGACCGCGCACACCGCCGCCAGCACGAGCACCAGAACTACCCCGAGCAGTCGCCGGATCATGCGGAGGCGGTCTCCGCCCCCACATCGAGGCCGCCGAACAGGTCGCCCTCACGACCCTTCTCACCCTCTGCCGGACCACGCTTTCCGCGCACGAGCTGGTAGTGCTCGACAGCGAATGCCCGATTGGCGATGTTGTTGGACAACGCGAAGAACGGGCCGTCCACCAGGATCTGAGTGGCATGCGCGCGCATCGCAGCCATCTTCTCCGAGAGGTGGTGGCGCGCGTCGACCGCCGTGGTGACCAGCTCGTCAGGGGTGCCCATGGGCAGCTCGTCCGGGTCGGTCACATCGAAGAACGTGTCCCCTGCGGCGCGCATCGCCTCGACGGCCGCCCGCAATTCAGAGATCGGCAGCGCGTTCCAATAGACCTTGGCAATCGCCCAGGCGGCACCGAGATCCGGGCGGTAGCCGGGCTCGGCTGCCGCATCGAGGGCCGCCATCGCGACCCGATGCGCCTGGATGTGATCGGGGTGGCCGTACCCACCGTTCTCGTCGTAGGTCACCAGGACCTGCGGTCGTACGTCGCGGATGACCGCGACTGCCGCGGCGCAGGTCTCGTCCGGGTCGGCCCGCCAGAAGGCGCGCGGATGATCGTTGGCCGGCGTCCCCATCATCCCGCTGTCCCGCCAGCGGCCCGCGCCACCCAGGAAGTGCGATTCGGCAACGCCCAGTTCCTGCATGGCACAAGCGAGTTCGGAGATCCGATATCCGCCGAGCTGATCGGCCTGCTCGACAGCGAGACCCGCCAACTCCGGGACCAGCACTTCGCCTTCCTCTCCCAGAGTGCAGGTGAGGAGCACGACCCGGGCGCCCGCTGCGGCGTACCGCGCCATGGTGGCCCCGTTGTTGATCGTCTCGTCGTCGGGATGGGCGTGCACGAACAGCACTCGACGAGATGTCCGGACCTCGGTCACCTACGCCTGCCAGGTCTCGGCGGTCGCGGACTCAGAGGACGGTACGGACCGCCGAGTAGTGGCAGGCAGACACGTGATCCGGCTCCTGCTCGGCAAGTGGGGGTTCCACCGTCACGCACTTTTCCCTCTGGTCGTCGGTGAGTTCCTTCGCGAACTTGAAGCAGCGGGTACGGAACCGGCAACCCGAAGGTGGGTTCGCCGGGCTGGGAATGTCGCCGGTGAGAATGATTCGCTCGCGGCGGCGCTCCCGCTCGGGATCCGGGATCGGGATCGCCGACAGCAGGGCCTGGGTGTAGGGGTGCATGGGCCTGGCGAACAAGGTATCCCGGTCGGCGAGTTCGATGATCTTGCCGAGGTACATCACCGCGATCCGGTCGGAGATGTGCCGCACCACGGACAGGTCATGGGCGATGAACAGGTAGGACAGACCCAGCTGGTCCTGCAGGTCCTCGAGAAGATTGATCACACCGGCCTGGATGGACACGTCCAGAGCCGATACCGGCTCGTCGAGGATCAGCATCGCCGGCTCGAGCGCCAACGCCCTGGCGATGCCGATCCGTTGCCGCTGGCCACCTGAGAAGTCGGCCGGGTAGCGGTTGGTGTACTCGGGGTTGAGCCCGACCATCTGAACCAGATCCTTGACGCGGGTACGCAGAGCCGCATCGCCCTTGACCAGATTGTGGATGATCAGCGCCTCGGCGACGATGTCGAAGACCGGCAGCCGAGGATTCAACGACGCGTACGGATCTTGGAAGACGATCTGGATGTCGCGGCGCAGCGGACGCATGTCAGATCGGGACAGCCCGACGATCTCTCGGCCACGGAAGAGAACCGAACCCGCTGTCGCCGGCTGGAGGTTGAG
>JACCQS010000331.1 GCA_013814015.1 Geodermatophilaceae bacterium
GACTGCGGCCACCCCCCGCGACCCCGGGCTACCGGCCCACCGCCGAGCAAGACCGCCACGTCCGCACCCGAGACCGCACCTGCCGGCACTTCGGCTGCACCCGCAAAGCCGTCCACGCCGACCTCGAACACCACCAGCCCCACCCCGACGGACCGACCGCGGTGTGCAACCTGTGCTGCTACTGCCGCACCCACCACCGGCTCAAGCATCAGGCACCGGGCTGGACCCGGCACTTCGATCCAGACGGGACCCTGACCATCCACACCCCCACCGGGAACACCCGGACCACCCGACCACCCGCACCAGAACCCACCCGGCCCGAACCCGGCTGGCCCGCACCGGCCCTCGAACAGCCGACGACGACCACCACGGTGAAGCAGACGACAGCGAGGACGACGACGCTGACAGTGGACGCGACCCGCCACCGTTCTGACCACCCGGACGACGACCCGCCACCGTTCTGACCCACCCGGACGGGGACCCCCGCCGTCCTGACCGGTCACCCCGGAACCTCATCGGAAGCCGCCAGGGACGGCAGACTCGACTCCGACGCCGCCGACCCATGATCGGACGTCGAGCACACTGATCCCGTGCCGGCCAATCCTGCTGCGTTCGACAGCCACCTCCCCGCCTGGGATGCCTACCTCACGACGCCGTGGGCACGGGTCCGATACGACGTGGTGGCTCACGTTCTCGACGAAACGTTGGCCCAGCTCGGGTCTGGTCCGCTACGGGTGCTCGATCTCGGCGGCGGTGACGGCCTGGATTCGGTGCGACTTGCCGCGATGGGACACCAGATCACAATTGTCGACCAAGCGCCGGGGATGCTCGAGAGGGCACGGGCGAGCGCCCGGCGTGGCGGCTGCATTGACCAGCTGCGAACGGTGCAATCCGACCTCCTGTCCTGGCGCCCGGATCAGCAATACGACCTCGCTCTGTGCCACTTCGTCCTGCCCTACCTCGACCTCGATGACGAGCGACAGGTGTGGCCTCTATTGCGCGAGGTTGTGCGGCCCGGAGGAACTGCGTCAGTGGTCAGCCTCAACCCCGTATCGGAGGTTCTGAGCGCGGTATACCGCGACGGTGATGTGCGCCTCGCCTTGCGCCGCTTTGACGGAGAGCCACGCCGTACCGGGACGTTCAGCCGCCAACTCCGCTCCCGTCCGCGCTGCGACGTCGAACTCGCCGCCGCCGACGCCGGGTTCGAGGTCGCCCGGCGCATCGGCATTCGGGTCGCAGTGGACCTGCTGCCCGAGGACCCGATCAAGTACGACCCACAGACCTACCCGGCCATCCTCGAACTCGAATTAGCCCTAGCACAGCATCAGGCCTACCTTGACGCAGCGCGGGCATGCCAGCTCCTGATGTGGTGACTGCCCGCTGGATTCGAGCAGCTAACCGAGAACGAAGTTGACCAGTTTGCCTGGGACACTGATGACGCGGCGTACTTCGGCGTCACCCAGGTGCGCACGCACGTTGGGGTCCTGGCGGGCGGTCATCTCCATCGCCGATGCATCGGCACCTGCGAGTACACCGACGCTGCCGCGCAGCTTGCCGTTCACCTGCACAGCGATCTCCACCATTTCGTCGACCAGATGCCGTGGATCGGCGACCGGGAAGTCCGTGCGCGCTAATGACTCCGCGTGTCCCAACCGGGACCACAGCTCCTCGGCGATGTGCGGAGCCAGCGGCGCAATCAACAGCACCAGCGGTTCGGCCATCGACCGCGGAACGGGCCGGGCCGCGTAGGCCTGGGTGGCGTGGTTGACCAATTCTGTGATCCGCGCGATCGCAATGTTGAACCGCAGCGACTCCATCCCGGCCCGGACACCGTCGACGACGCGATGCAGGACCGGCAGGCTCGCTGCGTCCGCGGGCTGTTCACCCACGCGCACCTCACCGGTCTGCTCGTCGATGACAAGGCGCCACAGCCGCTGTAGCAACCGAAGCATGCCGATAACCGCCTTGGGGTCCCACGGACGCGACTGATCCAGGGGCCCCGTGAACATCTCGTACAGCCGGAACGTGTCAGCGCCATAGTCGGCGAACATGTCGTCCGGTGTGATCATGTTCTTCAGACTCTTGCCGATCTTGCCGAACTCCTGGCGTACGGCAGCATCGTCGTAGAAGAAGCCGCCACCGCGCGACGCGACGGCTGACGCATCGACGTACATCCCGCGCGCGTCGGTGTAGGCGGGCGCCTGCAACATCCCCTGATTGACCAGGCGCCGGAAGGGCTCGCTGCTGGAGACATGGCCCAGGTCGAAGAGCACCTTGTGCCAGAAGCGGGCGTAGAGCAAGTGCAGCACAGCGTGTTCGGCTCCACCGACGTACAGATCGACACCGCCGGCGTCACCGTCTTCGCGGGGACCCATCCAATACTTCTCGATCTCGGGATCACAGAACGCGGAGTCGTTGTGCGGATCGAGATAGCGCAACTCGTACCAGCACGAGCCGGCCCAGTTGGGCATCGTGTTCGTCTCGCGCCGGTACGTCCTGAGTCCGTCACCGAGATCCATCTCGACGGTCAGCCAGTCGGTCGCCCGGGCCAGTGGCGCCTCGGGCTCACTGGTGACGTCGTCGTCTGGGAAGGTCCGTGGGGAGTAGTCCTCGACATCGGGCAAGAGCACCGGTAACGCGTTGTCCGGCACCGCGATCGGCCGGTCGACGTCCTCACCGTCGACCGGGTAGACGATCGGAAACGGTTCCCCCCAGTACCGCTGCCGCGAGAACAGCCAGTCGTGCAGCCGATAGGTCGTCCGCGCCTGGCCATGACCTTCCTCGACCAGCCACGAGATCATCGCCGCCTTGGCGTCGGAAACGCCCATCCCGTTCAGGTCCAGGCGGTCACTGGCCGAGTTGATTGCCGGACCCTCACCGGTGAACGCCTTGCCCTCGAAGCCATCCGGCGGCGCGACCGTACGCACGATCGACAGGTCATAGGCCTCGGCGAACTCCCAGTCCCGCTCGTCCTGCCCAGGAACCGCCATGATTGCTCCCGTGCCGTAGCCGGTCAGCACATAGTCGGCGATGAAGATCGGGATCTCCTCGCCGGTCGCGGGATTGGTGGCGTACCGGCCCAGGAACACACCACTCTTGACGCGCTGATCGGCCTGCCGCTCCAGCTCCGAACGGCGACTCGACGACTTCTGGTACGCCGCAACGGCTGCGGCGGGCGACTCCGCGTGACTTCGCCACGATTCGGCGATCCCGTCCGGCCACTCCTCGGCGGTGAGTTCCTCCACCAGAGCGTGTTCCGGCGCCAGCACCAGATAGGTGGCGCCGAACAGAGTGTCAGGCCGAGTCGTGAAGACCTCGATTGACGGGCCGCGGCCGGTCGAGGAGGCAGACGTGAACGAAATCGTCGCTCCGATCGAGCGGCCGATCCAGTTGCGCTGCATCAGCTTGATCGATTCAGGCCACTCCAACGCATCCAGGTCGGCCAGCAGCCGTTCGGCGTACGCGGTGATCCGCATCTTCCACTGCTTCAGCGGGCGGCGGAAGACCGGGAAGTTACCCCGCTCGCTGCGCCCATCGGCGGTGACCTCCTCGTTGGACAAGACTGTCCCGAGTCCGGGACACCAGTTGACCGGGGCCTGGCTCACATAGGCCAAGCGGTGCGCGTCCACCACCGAGTTACGTTGTTGCGCAGACAGTTCCGACCAAGGCATGCCGTACGGATTGGTCTCGGGCCTGGGCTCGCGGGTACCCGCGTCCAGCTCGGACACCAGCGCCTCGACCGGGCGGGCTGCATCAGCTGCCTCGTCGTAGAAGGAGCAGAAGATCTGCTTGAAGATCCACTGGGTCCATTTGTAGTAGCCGGGATCCATCGTTGAGACCGAACGGCGAATGTCGTGGTCCAGGCCCAGCCGGCGCAACTGTCGGCGGATCGCGACGATGTTCTGCTCGGTCGTGACCCGGGGATGCTGCCCGGTTTGTACGGCGAACTGCTCGGCGGGCAATCCGAATGCATCGAAGCCCATGGTGTGCAGCACGTTGTGCCCGAGCATCCGCATGTAGCGCGAGTAGACGTCCGTACCGATGTAGCCCAAGGGATGGCCTACATGCAGACCCTCCCCAGAAGGGTAGGGAAACATGTCGTTGACAAACAGCTTCGGTCGAGCCTGTGCTCGCTCGGCGAATCCCTCGGACAGATCCCCGACCGGGTTGGGCGCCGCGAAGGTGCCCTCGGCCGCCCAACGATCCTGCCAGCTCTGCTCGATCCGACCGGCGACCGCCGCGGTATACCGGTGCGGCGGGATCTCGGGATCGGCGGGCGGGTTCGGAACCGGTGCCTGGCTCATTGTGGTGCTCATTGTGGTGCTCCTCGCTAGCTGTGCCCGGACAACAAAAAGCCCCTCGCAGGGAGGGGCTGCCGTGCTGGGCTGGTCAGTCAGGACCGGAGGCTCAGCACGGCCCCGGAAGGAGCGAGAACCGTCGCACGTAAGGAACTATACCGAGCCGGCCACCCTGACACCGTAAGGCTCCGGCGGGAGGTGCTGTCGTCCTGAGGGAACAGACAGGGCAGGATGGTCACCAGAGGGTTTGTCTCACCTGGAGGTGGAGCATGTTCCGAAGGAAGAGCCGAGGACAAGTCATCGGCGAAGAACTGTCCGAAGGCTTCAGTCACGTGCGCGTCGCGGCGAATGAGGCCACTAGGGCCGCCGCTGAGGCGCTCGCGCCGCGAGTCGAAGCCGCGCGGGGAGCCGTGGGTCCTCGAGTCGAGGCGGCACGGGATGCCCTGACGCCCCGGGTCGAAGCGGCAAGGGACGCCCTCAACCCACGGGTCGAAGCAACCCGGGGGGCCATCATCAAGGGCCTGGATACGGCCAGAGCGCAGGCCGAAGACCGGCTGACCACGGCTCGTCAGCAAGCCTCCACGGCTCGCGATCAAGCCGACTCCGAGCGCGCCGAGATCGCCGACGCCAGCCGGCGAAGCGCGAAGAAGACCGCGAAGCGGGCCAAGAAGAACGCCAAGCGGGCCAAGAAGACTGCCGTTGGAGCACGCAGGGACGCCAAGGCCGCGCTCGCCGACGTCAAGGCGCAGGCCAAGGCCGCCGCCAAGGCAAACCGGGCCAGCGGTGCGAAGAAGCGTCGACGTTGGCCGTTCCTGCTCGTCATCGTCGGTGTCGTCGGAGCGGTTGTGGCCAAGAAGCGTGCCAAGACCGACGACGATCTCTGGGGGGCACCCTCGGACTCGCCTGTCCGCGGGTACACCGAGGACCCGCAGCCGAGCACAGCCAGCGGCGTGTCGGCTACCCCGGCGACTGACGATCCGTACCCCGGCGTAACCGCAGACACTGACGGCACCATCGCTGAGAAAACCGACGACTACAAGTCAGTCGCTCCAGACGATGATGGGCCGCTGCACGGCAAGTTGGCCGACTCCGCGCACGAGACGGGGACCGCCGTCGGTGATTCGCCGGAGGCGCAGGAGGAGACCTGGTCGGAGATGATCGACGCGACCAAGGACAACGACGACGCAGCGAATACCGAGGAAGCAGCCAAGCATGCCGCCAAGGAACCGACCAAGAAATCCAAGGGGTCCTGAGGCTGTCGCGGATCAGATGGGGCCGTCGGGTTCCGGCGTAGGATGCGGTAGGTGACTGCTTCGCCCAGCGTGGAACCCGACGGTCGCCGGATGTTGCGCCTGGAAGTACGCAACTCCCAGACTCCGATCGAACGCAAGCCGGCCTGGATCAAGACCCGGTTGCGCACCGGACCGGAGTTCAAACAATTGAAGTCGCTGGTCAAGAGCGAAGGGCTGCACACGGTCTGCGAAGAGGCCGGCTGTCCCAACATCTATGAGTGCTGGGAAGACCGCGAGGCCACCTTCCTGATCGGTGGCGATCAGTGCACCCGCCGCTGTGACTTCTGTCAGATCGATACCGGCAAGCCAGCGGACTTCGATGCCGACGAACCCCGCAGGGTCGGCGAAAGCGTCGCCAAGATGGCGTTGCGGTACGCCACCGTCACCGGCGTCGCCCGCGACGATCTGCCCGATGGCGGCGCGTGGCTCTACGCCGAGACTGTCCGTCAGATCCATGCCGCCGTACCAGGGTGCGGAGTTGAATTGCTGATCCCGGACTTCGACGCCAAGCCAGACCAGCTGGCCGAGGTCTTCCGTTCTCGACCCGAGGTGCTCGCGCACAACGTGGAGACCGTTCCGCGAATCTTTCGTCGGATCAGGCCAGGATTCCGGTTCGACCGCTCTCTGTCGGTCCTCAGCGCCGCGCGCAAGGCAGGGCTGGTTACGAAGTCCAACCTGATCCTCGGCATGGGCGAGGAGATCGACGAGGTCGTCGACACCATGCGGCGGCTGCACGATGCCGGGTGCGACCTGCTGACTATCACGCAGTACCTCCGGCCATCAGTGCGCCATCACCCGGTCGAACGCTGGGTGCACCCCGACGAGTTCACGGACATCCAGCACCAGGCCGAGCGGATGGGTTTCGCCGGCGTCCTGGCCGGTCCGCTGGTCCGCTCGTCCTACCGGGCCGGGCGCCTCTACGAGCAGGCCATCCAACAGCGAGCCGGGCGTGGCGCCGCAGCTGTCGTTGCCCGCGTCACCGGCGACGTCGCCGCCGTATCCTGACCCCATGGCCAAGACGATCTCGACCGACTCAAGCACCCGCCGTAGCGGCTCGACGCCGCCCCGGCCGGGCAAGGTCGCGCCGTTGACCGGTCGGGCGGCCAAGCGAGAGGCGAGAAAAGCCAAGAAGGCGGCCAAGGGCCAGGGAAAGATCAAGACGATCATCCAGGGCTACAAGATGACCAAGGAGCGTGACCGCAAGCTCCCCTGGGTGATGCTCCTCGCCTTTGTCCTCACCGTGACCGTCGTTCTCGTCCCGTCGATCCTGTTCCTGAACGTGTGGGTGATGCTGCCCTTCGCGATCATGTTGGGGGTCCTCGTCGCGCTGATCCTGTTCGGCCGGCGGGCACAGAAGGCTGCCTTCGGCCAGGTCGAGGGGCAACCAGGTGCCGCCGCCTGGGTCCTAGAGGGCATGCGCGGTCAGTGGGAGGTCGAGGCCGGGGTCGCCGGTACGACATCAATGGATGCCGTACACCGGGTTCTCGGGCGCCCCGGTTTCTTGCTGGTCGGCGAAGGTGTCCCGCATCGGGTCAAGAGCCTGCTGGCTCAGGAGAAGAAGAAACTGGCACGCGTTGCCGGCGAGGTACCGATCTACGACATCGTCGTCGGCGACTCGGAGGGCCAGGTCCCACTGAACAAGCTGTCCACGCACGTGATGAAGCTCCCGCGCAACATCACCGCTGCCGAGGTCAACACGATGAAGCGCAAACTGTCTGCGCTGGGTGGCGGCGGTTCGAGCAAGAACAGGATGCCGATCCCGCAGGGTCCGCTGCCCAAGGGTGCTGCCATGACGGTCAGCCAGCGGGCGATCCGTCGCCGCGGCGGCTGAGGGACCAGCGCACTGTTGCGTTACCGAGCCGAAACACCCGGGACACCCTGAGGCAACGCCGTCTGCCTAGCGTCGCGTCGACCCCTAACGCGAAGTGAGGATCGATGTTCGAGAGCCCCGATCAGGTCGTCAAGTACATCTCCGACAACGACGTCGAGTACGTCGATGTCCGATTCTGCGACCTGCCCGGCGTCATGCAGCACTTCACCATTCCGGCGACGACCTTCGGTGAGGGCACCTTCTCCGACGGCCTGGGCTTCGACGGATC
>JACCQS010000342.1 GCA_013814015.1 Geodermatophilaceae bacterium
GCTTGTGACAGCTCCGGCACTCGGTGAGCGGGTCGGTGAACGCGTTGACGTGGCCGGAGGCGACCCAGGTCTGGCGGGGCAGGATCACTGAGGAGTCCAAGCCCACGATGTCGTCGCGGCCGGTGACCATCGACCTCCACCACTGCCGCTTGATGTTCTCCTTGAGCTCGACACCCAGCGGCCCGTAATCCCACGCAGAGCGCGTACCGCCATAGATCTCGCCGGATGGAAAGACGAACCCCCGGCGCTTGGCCAGGTTGACGATCAGCTCAAGGGTGGACGGGGCGGACTTGGCCATCGCGAGGGTCTCCATCCGGCTGGCGGTCGGTGGGTGAGATCCGAGGGTAGTCGCACGGCAGGTCACGACCGGCGATGCTTGCCTCAGGGCGTGTCGTACCCGCAGATCGTCAGCTCGCTGTCCTCCTCCAAGACCGACAGCACCAGTGCAACATCTCCGACATCGGTCTCCAGGTCGAATTCGACAAGATCGCGGTCGCTGTCATCCGGATCGGGGTACACATCGGTTGTCTGGCCACCCGTCATCGTTGTCGCGCCGATGAATTCGAAGAAGTCATCTGCCAGTGCCTGCCCGTCGTCGAACCCGTCTCCGTCACTGGCATCCCGTCCGTCCTGACACAGGGATGCATGCGCCGTCACGTAGTCACCGTCGACCATTGACTCGACGAATGTCACCGCGAACTCCTCGGAGTCGGTGAAGTTCGGCTGGTCGTCGCCCGGCGAGTCGGTGTCGGTGTCCTCGGTCGTGCTGTCGGTGTCCTCGGTGGGAGTTTCGGTATCAGTTGTGGACTGCGTCGTCTGTGGCGAAGTAGTGCTCGCGACCGGGGTCGGATCATCGTCATTGAGCACGAAGAACAGTCCGACGCCACCGGCGATGAGCAGCACAACCAGGCCGAGAATGATGAACGGGAGCGGGCTCTTCTTGCCGGGTGGCGGCGCCCCGTATGGCCCGCCGGGGCCTCCGGGACCGCTACCGTACGGCGGTTGCCCACCGGGTGGGGGGCCGTAGCCGGCACCGAAAGCCGGCTGGCCGAACTGCTGCGTCGGCTGGTCGAAGCCCGGCTGGGCACCGGTCTGTGGTTGTCCGTAGCTGGGTTGGGCACCGGTCGGGGGCTGGCCATAGCTTGGTTGACCAGCAGGGTTGCCCTGCCCCCAGCCTGACTGCGAACCGCCAGGGCTTGGCTGGCTGCCATACGGCGGCTGACCACCGTAAGGCGGCTGGTTTCCGTACGGGGGTTGGCTCATGCTGGTCCTTCCGTCATGCGGTGCCGCGAGCGGTGCCGTCCGAAGAACCGACCGGTCGCGTGAGTAGATCACGGCACATCGCGCTCCTCCGGTGTGGGCGTCAGCCTGCACCGAGAAGAACTTCGAAGGCACCTGGCTCATCCACGATGCGGACGAAAACCGGGTAACCGCTTGTCTTCACGGCATAAGACGACAGTGCACGGCGGTAGGTTCCGACGCTTTCCCACTCGGTTAACAGGATCCACACATCCGGCTCGTCCAGGCAGCGTCCGGCCCGCGCCCGGCGAAATCCCGGCAGTGCGGCGAAGACATCGATGAGCACAGACAGTTCGGCACTGAGCTGCTCCTGCGTGCTCCCCTGCGCGTGCAACCTGTTCACTGCGAGCACCGCAGCCTCCTGTCCTGGATCGGGTGGATGTCATCCTGATCGCATGTCGAGCGCATCTGGGCGGGACCGCCTCGAGCGGCGCAGTCTGCCCGTACTGCTCACGCTGCGCAGAGTGCCGCAATGGGTGCTGTTCCTGGTCGTCCTGGGATGCGTAGTCGGGGGCCTGCTGCTGACCGGCCCGCTGGCAGCGGGATTGCTCTTGGTCGTGGCGCTCTTTCTCGGCTGGCTGCTGCTGCTGGCCTGGCCCCGTCTGACCGAAGCGCAACGACTCCTCCGCGGCCTCGCTGTCGCCCTCATCAGCGGCTCGGCGGTCTGGCGGTTGTTCACCTGATCCGGCACCGGCTGGTCGCCGGCGTCGAGGCGCTCAGGCAGATCCGAAGCGGCGCTGCCGGCCGGCATAGGACTCACACGCTGCCCACAGGTGCCGTCGGTCGAAGTCCGGCCAGAGGGTGTCTGCGAACTCCAACTCGGCGTAGGCGGACTGCCAGAGCAGGAAGTTCGACGTACGCTGCTCCCCCGAAGACCGGATGAACAGGTCCACGTCGGGCATCTCCGGCTCGTCGAGGTGCCGAGCCACCGTCTTCTCGTCCACCCGCTCGGGATCGAGCCGACCAGCGGCAACCTCGCGGGCGATAGCCGCTGCGGCGTCGGCGATCTCGGCTCGACCGCCGTAGTTCACGCACATCGTCAGCGTCAGAACGTCGTTTCCCGCAGTGAGCTGCTCGGCGGCTTCGAGTTCACGAATGACGCTGCGCCACAAGCGGCGTGGCCGGCCGGCCCAGCGCACTCGGACGCCGAGTTCGTGCATCTCGTCCCGGCGACGGCGGATGACATCGCGGTTGAAGCCCATCAAAAAGCGGACTTCCTCGGGGCTGCGTCGCCAGTTCTCCGTGGAGAAGGCGTAGGCCGAGAGCCAGCCGATGCCGAGCTCGATCGCCCCCTCGACACAGTCGAACAGGGCAGCCTCACCGGCCTCGTGCCCGGCCGTACGAGGAAGTCCGCGCTGCCCCGCCCAGCGCCCGTTTCCATCCATCACGAGAGCGACATGCCGCGGAACGGTGGGAGCTGCCAAGGCTGGTACGCGTGCCCCGCTGGGATGCGGCGACGGTGGACGCGCAGGTCGGTGTAGCGCTGGACGTACGGCTGGGCGCCCGCGACTCATCCGCGCTCCACCATCGCCAGCGAACGAAGACCTCGCTCCAGATGCCACTGCAGCAGCGCAGCCACCAGGCCGCTGGCTTCCTTCGCAGTCGCGGAGTTCGCCGCCTCGGCCCCCGCCCAGTCCCCGGTGAACAACGCCGACATCAGCGCGACCGATGCCGCGCTCGGATTCGCCGATCCGGCCGGACGACAGCGCGCACAGACAACCCCGCCAGCCGGGATCGACAACGACCGGTGCGGACCGGGTTGGGCGCAGATCGCGCATTCCACCAGCGCAGGCTCCCAACCCGCAACAGACATGGCCCGCAGCAGAAAAGCGTCCAGGACCAGGCTGGGCGCCCGCCCGTCGCTGGTCATCGCCCGAAGCGCGCCGATGACGAGAAGGAACAGCCGAAGCGAGGGCTCGCGCTCCTCGGCGGTCAGCCTCTCGGCGGTTTCCAGCACCGCCGTACCAGCGGTGTAGCGGCGGTAGTCGGACACGATGCTCGCGCCGTACGGCCGGATGCTCTCCACCTGGCTGACGATGTCGAGGTTGCGCCCGAGGTAGAGCTGGACGTCCACGTGGGTGAACGGTTCCAGGCGGGCGCCGAACTTCGACGACGTCCGCCGGATGCCTTTGGCCACCGCGCGCACCCTGCCGTGCCGGCGGGTCAGCAGCGTGACGATCCGGTCGGCCTCACCGAGCTTGTGCAGGCGCAACACGATCGCCTCGTCGCGGTAGAGGCTCACGGTCGCCAGTCTCCCACCGCGCGCCCGGATCACCCGCGGCA
>JACCQS010000257.1 GCA_013814015.1 Geodermatophilaceae bacterium
ACGTAGCGGCGGGCAGTCTTACGATCCACGCCCGCTCGTTCGGCGACCTTCCGCAGACCCGCACCCTCGAGCCAACCACGGAGCACCTCTCGTACCTCAACCACACTGACCTCCCTGAATCCCACTGCTAGCCTCGGTCTTTCATGAGGCCGGGCGGAGCGGTCGCGTGTGGGTCCGGTGGTGGTGGCGGTGCTCCGCGGTGATCCGGGGTACGCCGCTGGGCCGGCTGACGCTGCCGGGCTGCGGTTCTCCGGGTTCTGCGGGTCGTGGGCGGATGGTCGGTCAGGCCGGTTGTGGGATGGCGGCGATGTTCGCGAAGACCGCGACGATCGCGGCGACCCAGGGCCAGGACTCGGGGATCTTGAGCCGCCGGCGGCGAGCGCTGTGGGTGAGTCGGGCCGGGACGTGAAGGAACCGGTAGCGCAGCGCCTTCGGCTCACACGCAGCGAGGACGCCCGCCTCACCGATGCAGCCGAGCAGCCGGGTCCACGCGGTCAGGTCCGCGGCGATCGCGGTGAGCATCAGCCAGGTCTGGTTGATCGCGAACTCCCGGGACGGGAACCGGCCCAGGCCGGTGTCCTTGGCGTGCCGGATCCGGTCCTCGACCCGGGCGTGGGCCCGGTGCCTTGCTTCGAGGAACGCCAACTGACCGGTGGTCGTGTTGGTGACCAAGGCCTGGTAGCGCCAGCCGTCGCGCTCCTCGAACAGCGACAGCTGGGCGCCCGGGTGGGGACGTTCGCGACGAACGATGATCCGCATCCCTGCTGGCCATCCGGTCAGGTCGAGGAGTCCGGTGAGTTCGGCGACGTCGCCGCCGTCGCGGATGCCGCCGTCAACATCGGTCGCCGGGGTCCACATCTGCTTCGGGACCAGCGTGATGGCCTCTCGGATCTTCTCGGTGACCGCGAACCCGACGCTGTACTCCACGCTCCTTCCGCGGACCTGGTTCTGTTCGGTGAGCCAGTCCAGCAACTTGTGGGATGCCCCGGCGCCGTCGGAGCGGATCAGCAGCTGCTTGCGGTGGGCCGCAGGGACCTGTCTGATCGCCTCGGTCAGCACCTCGATGTGGTCAGCAGCGGTGTTCGACCCGGCGTTCCCGGAGTGCAGCTTCGCGGCGAGGAACTCGGTCGTGTTGTCGCACCAGACTCCGAGCGGGTGGAAGCCAAAGGTCCGCTTGAAGGTGGCCGCCGCGTTCTCCTTCTCGCTGTGCGCGATCACGATCGTGGCGTCCACATCGAGCACCACCACATCGCCGAGGTCGGCCCCGGCGACCTTCGATGCGGGGATGCCGTCGCCGGCGGCGAGTTGGGCCCACACGTGGCGTCGGGCCCGTGCCCGCGCGGTGGCGATCTTCTTCAACCTGCCAGGGGTGACCTCGTCCAAGGTCCGCCACACAGTCGGCGGCGAGGCGACCGGCCCGAGCACCCCGGCCTGGTGGCCCAGCACGTCGATGTCGGCGAGCGCCTCCCCGCCATCAGCGAGCATCACCGCCACATCAGCCAGCACCCGGCCGCGGTCGTGGACCGGGACGAAGGAGCGTCGAGTCATCGCCTTGGACAGCTCTGCCGTCAGGCCCGTCCGGTCGGCCAGCAACCGCAACGCGACGCTGCCCGCATGGGCCACCACGCCCGGCCCGTCGGCGGTAACAGACAACCCTGCAGACCACGAAGTACGCTTCACCTACGGAGTGCCTTCCAAGCTGGAGAACTGGGGACGTCGCAATCCCAAGTTTCCCCTGCTGGGCAGGCACTTCCGTGCTTCTACGCGCCGATCACGCCCGAACCTCGTGAACGATCCGGGCTAGCGAGGGGATTGCGCCAGCCAGGTCGGTTGTTGCGTTACCCCTAGCTGCCTTAACTGGTTCGACAACTCCAAGGTGTATGGACGGTAGAAGTCGTCGAGGCGAGCCCACGCGGAGGACGAGGGCTGCTGCTTCCTTGCAGATTCATCAGCGTTAATGGCGTGGTAGATCCTCTTCAAGGTCCTCTTGAGCCTGCGATGCCGGCTGAAGAACCGCTCGGCCCGGCGATTGAGGCTCAGAGCCGCCAGTTGCAGCGGCTTGCGGTGATACTGCTCTGACTTGTTGTCCGTCGCGAAGTCGAAGGTAGCGACCGGGGCCGGGTCGAGATCAAGCCATCGGCAGATGCCTGTGACCGCAGTCTCGGGTGCCGCGATGAGATCCTCAAAGAACAGCACGTATAGGCGGTTCCCGAAGACATCGGCCCATGATGGCAACCAGTTCGCGTAGCAGCCTCCGCCCAGTCCCCAGAATGGCTGGTGCTTGTGCTCTCCGTCGATCCCCTGGCGATGGAGCTCCTCGCAGCGATCCAGATAGGTGGCGAAGTCCATGTCCTGCGGGATTCGAACCCGGCTCTTCATGAATCGAAAGTATGACCAGCAGCGGTCTCGTGGATCACGCAAGCTCAGAATCACTTTCGCTCCGGGCAGGGTTTCGTCGATCCCTTCCGCCACCACCTGTCCACCTGGGAAATAGCCCGGAGTCGCCTCAACGGCATACCGCTCAGTCGCCCACTTCTGAAAATGGCTGAGGTAGCTGTCGATAGGCGGGAGCGGTTCGTCGTACCGCAGGGGTGTGAAGTATCGGAG
>JACCQS010000354.1 GCA_013814015.1 Geodermatophilaceae bacterium
CAATCGTCAGATGCCGCTCGGCGACATCCGCCTCGACGCGAACCTCGTCCCGAACCTGCTCAGGAACCCGAGCGCGGCACCACCGCTGCACCCGAGCAACGTCCATCTCTGGCAGACCCGACACGCCGGCTAGTCTGCCGCCCAGAAGTCACCCGCGTTGCGACGTTCGCTGGAATCCGCCCCGTCACCCCGGGGCCAACTCGGGTTGACACAGCCATTCAGGGTGTCGCAGATGATGTGTGCACCTTGCTGATCTGGTGCACGGCCTACAGTTCGAAGCCTCCGGCATCCCAGTCGAAGGTGTCCACGTCCTCCTTCCAGGTGGCAGCGGCGATCTCCAGGCCGGCGATCAGCGGGCGATGGGAGTCGTGCTCATCTCGTTGCGCTGCCCGATGCACAGCAGTGCAGTGGTGGACGTGTCGAATGGCGACTTCGAGCAGCGGCGCGACCTCATCAGCCGGCTGCATTACAGGGGTGGGTGTCACCACCTCGTCGCGCGAGCGTTTTTAACCGCCCGGCGTGGCCGCTCCTGCACGTTGCGTGGCATGCCAGGCCGCTCCCAGAAGGGCAGCCTCCTCGGTGCGTTGCGCGGGTGCGACAGTGGACGCGTTCGATGCGCCGCTCGTGGCCTCGCTCATCCCGTTGCGAAGCGGGGCTTCGATGACATCCCAGGCCAATGAGATGGATCCACCGAAAACGACGATGTCCGCCCCGAATTGCATGGCTCTCGGTGCCAACACCCGCCCGAGCGCCCGCAGCGGCTCGGCGATGGCGAGGCCTGCCTCGACGTCACCAGACCTCGCGCGCGAGGCGATATCGCGGACGTCGAGTGGTTCAGTGCCGGCCTGACCGGTCAGCACCGCGTACCGCGCCAGAATGGCTCGCCGCGAAACCGTGTCCTCCAGCGGACGGCCCACGACCTCCAGCAGGTCGAGTCGTCCCTCAGGCGGGACTCCCGAACCCTGGCTCTGACCGAGACCGTCGACGAGGAACGCGGAACCGACGCCGGTACCAAGGGTCACGCCGACCACCCGTCCGTAGCCCTTGGCGGCACCCGCGAGCCACTCACCGACCGCGAAGGCCTCAGCATCGTTGAGGAAGTGAACCTCCCCCGTCCCTCGGGTGAGGTGTCGACGCAGGGTGTCGCCGAGATCAAATCCGCGCAAGGCGTCGAACTTGCCGACCCCGTGGTAGTCCGCGACTCCTCGGGCGTAGTGGAATGGCCCTGGGATGGCAACGCCCCACGGCGACCCTTCGTCGGGTCGCAGCGAGCGCGCCGCATCGAGCACGGTCGCGACAATCTCCTCCGCCGCCCCTCCTGCGTCCAGAGCGGACCGATCCGCGCTGCCGGCGACCACGCGCCAGGGGCCGGTGTCGACCAGGGCAGCGCTCACGTGCGTTCCACCGATCTCGAGCACCGGGATCGTTCGCGAGGCCATCAGCGGACGAGTGCCTTGACCACGCGTACGGGCTGGTCGCCGAGCCTGTTCAGTCGGTACGGCCCCACCGCAGCCGGGACGAGCAG
The DNA here is from genome assembly GCA_013814015.1 of Geodermatophilaceae bacterium. GTDB lineage: Bacteria > Actinomycetota > Actinomycetes > Mycobacteriales > Geodermatophilaceae > JACCQS01. The sequence continues at coordinate 1,526 of JACCQS010000354.1, forward strand.
GGTTTCGGCGAAGGCCAGCACGTGGTGGGGCGCGTCGACGGGCGCTACCTCCACACCGGCACCCTCGACGACGTTGAGCACGTGGAACCGGCCCAGGGTGTCGTCCTCCACCGCGACGTCGTCACTCAAGACGATGCGACGGACCTCGAAGAACATCTCCGGCAATGACCCCAGCAGCTCCTCTCGCCACCCGTCGCCTGCTCGAAGGGTGCGCGGGGCCTGCTTGAGTTCCACCCCGACGGCCGCGCCGGTGCGCTCGGTGTTCAGGTTCTCGAAGGCGTGCTCGACGTGCACAGGCCGTTGCGTGTCGTCCGCGCCGCGTCGGAGCCAGTCGTAGAAGCGCAGCGAGTACAGGTACGGCGTCGCGCTGATCTCGAGTACGACGTTGCCGGCGCCGCTGCCGTGCGGTGTCCCGGCGGGCACACAGAACAGTTGGTGTGCTGCGGCCGGGAAGACCTGGACGAACCGCTCGATCTCCAGCGGCACTGCCTCCTCCCGCGCCTGTTGTGCCAGACGGTGGAACTCTGCCACGTCGGCATCACCTCGCAGCCCGAGGAAGACTTTGTGCTCCTCACCTCCCACCATCAGGTAGTACGTCTCATGTTGCGGGTACGGCCAGCCGAAGACGTCTGACATGTAGCCGGGCCGAGGGTGGCAGTGCACCGATAGGTTGCCACCGTCGAGGGTGTCCAGGTAGTCGAAGCGCACCGGGAACGACGTGCCGAAGGTCTCGTGCACCCCTGCTCCCATGATCTGCTCGGGGTGCACAGCGACGATGAGCTGGAACGGCAGCTCCACCGCCGCCGCCGCGTCACCGACCAACACGCCGCTCT
>JACCQS010000261.1 GCA_013814015.1 Geodermatophilaceae bacterium
GCCGAACACGACCTGGTGGTCCTGGACGTGATGCTGCCCGACATCGACGGCTTCGAGGTCTGCCGGCGGCTGCGCTCGTCCGGCAGCCGGGTACCGGTGCTCTTCCTCACCGCCCGGGACGCGACCGAGGACAAGGTACGCGGCCTGACCCTGGGCGGCGACGACTACCTGGTCAAGCCGTTCAGCCTCGAGGAGCTGGTCGCCCGCATCCGGGCCCTGCTACGGCGGGCCGGCCTCGCGCGGGAGAAGAGCACGGTGCTCAGTTATGCCGACCTGGAGATGGACGACGACGCGCATCAGGTTCGCCGGGCCGGCGAGGAACTTTCGCTGTCGCCGACGGAATACAACCTGCTGCGCTACTTCATGCTGAACCCCGGGCGCGTCCTGTCCAAGGCCCAGATCCTCGACCGGGTCTGGAACTACGACTTCGGCGGTGACGGTGGCATCGTCGAGACTTACATCGGATACCTACGACGCAAGGTGGATGCGATGGAACCCAAGCTGATCCACACGGTTCGCGGGGTGGGCTACACGTTGCGTACGGCCGGATAGCCGGTGTCGCTCCGGGCCCGATTGCTGGCCGGCTTCCTCCTGATCGGGGTGTTGCTGTCGCTGGCCGCGTTCGTGGTGGTCCAGAGCACCTCGGCCTCGCTGCTCGCCCAACTCGACCAGCAGCTTGAGGACGCCCAGGGCCCGCTGAACCGGCTGGACGAACTCCCTACTCCGTACGGCGACGACGGCGAGGGTGGCGGCGGTGGCCCGTACGGCGAGCCGGACGGCGAACCGAACCGCGGCCCGAGACTGAGCTCGCTCTATGTATTGGTGTGTTATCCGGACGGGTCGCAGACCGCGGTCGCCACCCCAGATATCGGGGACGCGGCACTTCCGAACATCGAGTGGTCCCAGGCGTGGCGGGCCGCTGAGCTGCGCAGGCCGTACACCTTTGACAACGGCGAGGTCCGCTTACGCGTCTTGGCCTATCCCGAGCCGGGCACCGACGGAACGGTGGTTCTGGCGCTTCCCCTGAGGTCGGTCGATGCCACGGTCGCACGGGTGACCGCAGTCGCATTGGGTACCACGGCAGCGATCCTGGCGGTCCTGGCTCTGGTGGCGTGGTGGGTCATCCGGCTGGGGATCCGGCCGATCAAGCAGATGACGGCGACCGCCTCGGCCATTGCCGGCGGAGACCTCACCCATCGCGTTCCCGAGGCACCGGCCAAGACCGAGGCCGGCGACCTCGGCCGCTCGCTGAACGCAATGCTGTCCTCCATCGAGACGGCCTTCGACGCCCGTGGTCGCTCGGAACAGCGGCTCCGCCGGTTCGCAGCCGACGCGTCACACGAGCTTCGGACGCCCGTCACGACCATCCGCGGGTACGCCGAGCTCTACCGGGCCGGCGGCCTGCGCGATCCGAACGAACTGGCAGAGGCGATGGGCCGCACCGAGAGTGAGGCAATCCGGATGGGCCGTCTGGTCGACGACCTGCTCCTGCTCGCCCGACTGGACCAGGGGCGCGCTCTCGACCGTCAACCGGTCGACCTGACCCAGCTCGCCGTGGACGCCGCTGCCGATGCCTCCGTACGCGATCAGGATCGCGAGATCACCGGCCCGGCCTCCGCCGAACCGGTGATGGTGCTGGGTGACGTCGACCGGCTCCGTCAGGTGACCTCGAACCTGGTCGCCAACGCGCTGGTGCACACGCCCGCGGGTTCACCGGTCTCGCTCGACGTACGGACCGACGGCGAGCGAGGCGTTCTGCGGGTGATCGATTCCGGCGAGGGAATGCCCCCGGAGGTGGAGCAGCGGGCATTCGAGCGCTTCTACCGCGCCGATCCGGCGCGCTCCCGGCACCGGGGGGGCAGCGGGCTCGGGCTTTCCATCGTGGAGTCCACGGTCACCGCTCTCGGCGGCGAGGTAACCCTGGAAACCCAAGCAGGGCAGGGACTCACCGCCACAGTAAGCCTCCCCCTGGCCGAGTCACCCACCGACCCGCCCTGATCCGACTCAGGGGCCACTGCAACGTTAGGTACCGACCAATTCTCCCCTGTCAGCGTCCGAACAGCCCGCGCCGAAAACTCAATGGCAGTACGGCGGCGGTTCCCAGCCATGGCTCAGGCGGGCCGACGAGCGTGGTCGCATCGAGTCGCGTGAAGGACGCCTTCTGTCGAACCTATGGGCCCAAGGCGTCCTTCACTTCGGTTGGGCCAGCTGGGTTCATAGCCTCGGCCAGTTTGCGCATTGCAGAGGTAGCGCTCTGACTGACACTCGGCCCGAGCACCGCAAGACTGGACATCAAGGCGGCTGCCTCCGGCAGATCGAATTCGATGGCGATCATGAGACGCGCCGGGAGCAAGCTCACCCCGCCACCGCGGCCCTGGTGTGCCTCCAGCGGGACTCCACTGAGTCGGAGTCTTTCCACGTCCCGCGCCATCGTCCGTACGGACACGCCGAGCTCGCGGGCCAGGTCGCTCAAACGGATCCGTTGCCCGCGGGCGGCGTGTAGGCGTTCGATCAATGCCTGTTGGCGTTCAACCCGCCGCAGCGCCAGGTGTCCGTCGCGAGAGGATGCGGCAAGCCAGACGCCCTTATCCACAAATCTCATCTTATGGCGACACAGGCGTGTCAGGTTTGCTTCGTATGCTGAGCGATATGACAGCTATCAACGACACTGGCGCAGGCGCAGTCGGCAAGGCAGAGCAGTTCTTCAAGCGCTACGCCGCCGCACTATTGGCCCGTGACGAGAAGGCCATAGCGGGAATGTACGCAGTCCCCTCGCTCATCTTGTTTCCCGGCACGTCGATCCCAGTAAGCGACCGCCAGCAGACCGAGGAGTTCTTCGCTGGATCCTGGGGTCAATACCAGGGGGTCGACGCGGTCGACCAGGAGATCACCGTCATGGGCGAGGCGCCGGGCACCCTCTGGGTCGATGTCACCTGGTCCTACGACGGGTCACCGCGAGAGCGCTTCTGCTACCAACTCACCGAGGGTGCTGGCGGTTACCAGATCGCAGTGCTGACGCCCATGGGCAACGTAGATGTGCCCGTAAGCTGAACAACTTGTGCAAGGATTTGCGGTTACAACTACAATCATTGGGCAGGATGGCGTGCCTGCACCCACACTGTTGTCCTATGGGGGCGTCTTCGGTGATGCTGGCGAGATGAGCGTTGACACCTCGCGGATCGATCTCACGCCGGATGAGCGAGCGGCCAACCTGAGCGCCGAACAGCTCAGGCAGCTGGTCGGGCTGGTCGATTACGACGCGGCCAGCGACCCGTTCCCCGTCACTGGCTGGGATGCCGTCACCTTCATCGTGGGCAACGCCACTCAGACAGCGCACTTCTACAGTTCCGCATTTGGGATGGATCTGGTCGCCTACTCCGGCCCGGAGACCGGCAACCGGGATCACCAGGCCTACGTGCTGAAGAGCGGTTCCTGCCGCTTCGTGATCACCGGCGGAGTCGCGCCGGACAGCCCGCTCCTGGACCACCACCGGGCACACGGAGACGGCGTCAGCGACATCGCCCTCGAGGTCCCCGATGTCGACAAGTGCATCGGACAGGCCAGAGCTCAAGGCGCGACGGTTCTGGTGGAGCCGCACGACAGTTCCGATGAGCACGGCACCGTCCGTACGGCCGCCATCGCCGCGTATGGCGACACCCGGCACACCTTGGTCGACCGGTCCCGATACAGCGGCTCGTACCTGCCCGGCTTCGGGGTCCGTACGTCCGGGTACGTCAGGCGCGTCGGGGCGCCCAAGCGGCTCTTTCAGGCCCTCGACCACGTCGTCGGCAACGTCGAACTCGGCAAGATGGATGAGTGGGTCGGCTTCTACAACAAGGTCATGGGCTTCGTGAACATGGCCGAGTTCATCGGCGAGGACATCGCCACGGACTA
>JACCQS010000425.1 GCA_013814015.1 Geodermatophilaceae bacterium
CGGTGCTGGATCGTGACGGCCCACGTGGACTCCCCGGTCGGGCCGTCCAGACCAGCACGACGATCGCGGTGGAAGTCGCGCAGCCATGCGATCCGAGTCGGCGTCCACGCTTGGCCGGCGGTCTGAGTAGGGGTAACCTCGCCGGCCGCGGCATCGGTGGTCGCGGCCTCGACTAACTGCTCAAGTACGTTGTCGTCCACCGCCACCAACGCAACCTGAGGTTCGACAACAACCACTCTGGGAACCTACCGGGCATCGAGGACGCCGACGCTCGATCCTGCATCCCACTATCGGATCGGTCTGCGAGACAGCTAGTGGCGACGATCGTCGAGCGTCCCAGTGGCAGCGGCGGGGGCCAGCGCACGAAGTTCATCGGCTGAGAGTTGGATCAACGCGGCATTGGCATTTTCGCGCAGGTGGGCGATCGACGAAGTGCCCGGGATGGGGATCATCGCGGGCGAGCGATGCAGCAACCAGGCCAGCGCAATCTGGGGTGTAGTGACTCCGTGTCGTTGGGCGGCGTGGGCGAGCGGGCTTCCGGGTCGGGCGAGCTCGCCGGTGGCCAGCGGGTACCAGGGGATGAAGCCGATCCCGTCGGCTTGGCAGACGGCCAGCACGTCATCGCTGGTGCGGTCGGCGTAGTTGAACAGATTCTGGACGGTGGCGACGCCGATCAGGGCGCGAACCTGCTGGAGCTGTTCGAGGTTGACTTGGGACAGGCCGAAGTGCCGGATCTTTCCCTCGTCTTGCAGTTCACGGACGGTGCCGATCTGATCTTCGAGCGCAATGTTGGGGTCGATGCGGTGCAGCTGCCACAAGTCGATCGTGTTCAGGCGCAACCGGGTGAGACTGCCTTCGCAGTCGGCCCGCAACCGCTGCGGGCGTCCATCGGGCCGCCCGAGATCGTCGCGGTCGCGGCGGACGACGCCGCCTTTGGTCGCAATCACTAGGCCGGCCGGATAGGGATGCAGCGCATCGGCGATCAGCCGCTCCGAGACTTCGGGGCCGTAGGCCTGAGCGGTATCGATGAAGTCGACCCCGAGGCGAACCGCTTCGCGCAGCACCCCGCGCGCCTGGCCGACATCGCCGGGTTCGCCCCAGACGCCGGGACCCGTGATGCGCATCGCGCCGAAGCCGAGCCGATGCACCGGCAGGGTTCCGGCGATGGTGAACGTCCCCGACGCGTGCACGGGTACCGCCGGATTCGGGCTCGACGAGTGCTGGGGACCCAGGGTCATGAGGCGGCGTTCTCCCTAATCGACACGATCATCTGACGGCGAGGCGGCGGTGCGGTGTGGTTCGCCGGCGTTCTGTGTTTGGTTCCTGGTGCCGGCCAGAGCAACCAGTGCGATGACCGCGGCCAGCGCGGTGATGCCGATACCGGCCACGAAGGCCGCGTGATACCCGGCCAGCAGGCTGGGAGCGGTTTCCCCAGTGGTGACGTTGGTGCGGGCCGCGGCGATGGTGAGCAGCACAGCGACCCCGACCGCGCCGCCGATCTGCTGGGAGCTGTTGATCAGCCCGGCGGCGGCGCCTTGGTCGCGTTCGGGTACGCGGGCGGTGGCGGCGCCGAGCATGGCGGTGAAGCTGGTACCGATCCCGGCGGCGACGACCAGAGTTCCCGGCAGCACATCGGCCAGGAACGACCCGTCCTGGGAGGTGCGGGCCAGTAGCAGCATGCCCAGCGCCATGGTGGTCATGCCGACGGCCAGAACGGGCCGGATGCCCACCGCGGCGGTGACCCGGGCGGACAGGAAGCCGGAGCACACGGCCGTGGCCAACGCCTGAGGAACAAATGCCAGGCCGGCTTGCAGGGGGCTATAGGCCAGGACTTGCTGCATGTACTGGGAGGTGAGCACGAACATCGGGTAGAACGCCGCCGCGGACAAGAACATCACCGCGTTGCCGCCGGCCAGGGTCCGCAGTCCAAACAGCCGCATCGGGACCAGCGCATCCTCACGTCGTCGTTCGACCAGGATGAACGCGACGAGCAACACGAACGCGACCACCATAGGACCGATTACCTGGACCGAGGCCCAGCCGGCGCTCTCGGAGCGGGTGAGGCCGTAGAGCAGGGCCACAAAACCCACCGTGGCGGTGACCGCCCCGGGCAGATCCAGGCGCGGCGCGGCCGCATTGCGGGCCTCGGGCAAGACCCGGGCGGCGAGCAGCACGGTGATCACGCCGATGGGGACGTTGACCAACAACACCCACCGCCAGCTGAGTAGATCGGTGAGGATCCCGCCGAAGACCACGCCGCCGGCGATGGCCGCCGAGCTCACCGCCGCCAGCGCGCTCAACGCTTTACGTCTCTCGGCATCGGTGGTGAAGATCGTGGTGATCAGCGACAGTGCCGCGGGAGTGACCATCGCGGCGCCGATACCTTGCAGCGCGCGAGCGGCGATCAGCATCCCCATCGACTGCGCGGCGCCGCCGAGCAGGGACGCCGCCGAGAACAAGCTCAGCCCGAGCAGGAACACGCGACGGCGCCCGAACAGGTCCGCGGCGCGAGCCCCGAGCAACAACAAGCCGCCATAGGTCAGGGCATACCCGCTCACCACCCACTGCAGGCTCTCCGTCGAGGCTCCGAGGTCTTGTTGGATCGAGGGCAGCGCGACGTTGACGATCGAGAAGTCCATGACGTCGACGAACTGCGCCACACACAACAACAACAGCGCGCCAAGAGCGAACGGCTTCGTCTTCTCGCCGTTCGGGGCGGCATTCTCGGCGTCGTCGGGGGAGGATCCGGTCATGCCTCCACGATGGTCAGGCCTGACCGGGGCGTCCAACATCGATTGTTGATGAAGCGATAGAGCTGGCCTATCGTTGGCTGTGTGGAGTTACATCACCTGCGCTACCTGGTCGCCGTCGCCGAGGAATGTCATTTCGGGCGCGCCGCAGAGAAGCTCTACATCAGCCAGCCCTCGCTCAGCTACGCGATCAAAGCCCTCGAGCGTGAGCTCGGGATCGTGCTGCTGCACCGTACCCCGCGCCGCGTCGAGGTCACCGACGCCGGCCGCGACGTCGTGACTACCGCCCGCCGCGCGCTGCGTAGCATCGACGGCGTTACCGCCGCCGCAGAACGGCATCGCGCCGGTCATGCCGGAGTGCTGCGCATCGGCTTCGAGGCCACCGGAGCCGGTCAGTTCGGCACCGTAGTGCGGCAACGTTTCACCGAGCGCTACCCCCAGGTGCGCGTCGAGCTCGCCCGATTCGACTGGGGTGCCGAAGCCGACGCCGTCCGCGACGGAACAGTCGATGTCGCCTTCGTCTGGCTCCCATGCGACGAACAAGACCTGCACCTGCAGACGATCGTCACCGAGCCGCGCTTCGCCGGTGTCAGCCTCAACCACCGACTCGCCGGCCGCGAACAGCTCTCAATCGCTGATCTCGCTGGCCAACCGCTGATGACCACAGCCAAGGCGCCACGCTTCTGGGTCGACTGGTGGGCGGTCAACCCCCGACCCGACGGGTCACAGGTCCTCTGGGGACCCGAGAACGACAACGTCGAAGAGTGCCTCGAGCACGTCGCCGACGGCGTGGCCGCATGCATCTGCCCCGCGTCGATGGTCGCCTTCTACCGGCGACCCGACATCGTCTGGATACCCATTACTGACATTGACCCGCTGCACGTCGCCTTCGCCTACCGCACCGGAAACGACGCCCCGCTCGTCGCCAGCTTCGCCGACGTCGTCGCCGAGCTACTCCTCGAGCAGTCACCAGAGCAACTGCGCTAGCTGCGCCCCGTAAGACGATCGGCGGATTCTGGCGGTCATCGCAACAGCAGGTCGCCGATGAGTTCGATCGGCTTCTTGAAC
>JACCQS010000455.1 GCA_013814015.1 Geodermatophilaceae bacterium
ATCGCCGACCTGACGTTCAACGGGCAGGTCCTGCGTTCGGTCACCGGTGACACGCTGACCGTGTTCCTCCTGGTTCTCGCCATCTACTTCGTCATGGCCTACACGATCACCCTGGGCATGAAGTGGCTCGAACGCCGAGCCGCCGCCTCGATCGGCCTGGGCAAGCTCCCTTCCCAGCCCGAGGTGATCAGGCTGGAGCCGGTGTGATCTGGGATTGGGACTACACCTGGGACATCCTGCCGGACCTATTGCGCGGGCTGGTGGTCACAGTGCAGGCCACGCTGGTCGGTTCGGTCGTGGCGATGGTGCTCGGCCTGGTCTTTGCCCTGCTACGCCGGTCCCGGGCGACCCCGGTTCGGGTCGTCACCGGTGCGGTTGTGGAGTTCATCCGGAGTACGCCGCTTCTCGTACAGCTGTACTTCCTGTTCTTCGTCCTGCCCAGCCTCGGAATCACGCTTTCCGGCTTCCTGGCGGGCGTGATCGGACTCGGAGTGCACTACGCGACCTACACCTCCGAGGTCTACCGGGCCGGAATCGAGGGGGTGCCCAGGGGTCAGTGGGAGGCCGCAACGGCGCTCAATTTGCCCACGTCGCGAGTATGGCGCAGCGTGATCCTGCCGCAGGCGATTCCGCGGGTGCTGCCTGCGCTCGGCAACTACGTCATTGCGATGTTCAAGGAAACCCCGCTGCTGTCGGCCATCACCGTGCTGGAAATGCTGGCCGTGGCAAAGGGTCTCGGTTCGCAGACCTTCCGATATCTGGAGCCACTCACGCTGGTGGGCCTGCTGTTCCTTCTGGTCAGCCTGCCGGCGTCATTGACCGTACGAAGGTTGGAGCGTCGTTATGCACGCTGACAAGGTGGCGGACACCGAGAAATTGGCGAAGGCCATCCGCGTGGAGCCCTCCGCCGCCCGGGAGATGGTCCGCTTCGACAAAGTCGTCAAGCGGTTCGGCGACAACGTCGTGCTGCGTGAATTGGACTTCCATGTCCGGCCGGGCGAGCGGATCACGTTGATCGGTCCCAGCGGGTCGGGCAAGACCACGATCCTGCGGCTGCTGATGACGATCGAGAAGGCCGATGGCGGAAAAATCCACGTCGACGGTGAATGTCTCACCCACAGCAACCGCGGCGGCCGAGAAGTGCCGGCCGACGAGAAGCACATCCGTACCGTGCGCAAGAAGATCGGCATGGTCTTCCAGCAGTTCAACCTGTTCCCGAACATGAAGGTGCTGCGCAATGTTGCCGAGGCGCCGGTGCACTGCCTCGGGCTGTCTCGCGGTGAGGCCGAGGCCAGGGCCACCGAACTGCTCGAACTGGTCGGGCTAGGAGCGAAGCTGGACGCCTATCCGTCGCAGCTGTCCGGCGGTCAGCAGCAACGGGTTGCGATCGCTCGTGCGCTGGCAATGCAGCCGAAGGTGCTGTGCCTGGACGAGGTCACCTCCGCACTGGACCCGGAACTCGTGGCCGAGGTGCTCGACGTGTTGCGCAACATCGCCGCCTCCACCGACATCACGATGTTGTGCGTCACCCACGAGATGAAGTTCGCCCGCGACGTCTCTGACCGGGTTCTCATGTTCGACCAAGGCCAGATCGTCGAGGAAGCCGCGCCGGACAAGCTGTTCACCCAGCCCGAGCACCAGCGAACCCGTACCTTTTTGCGCGCCCTGCTCGAAGAACACTGAGCGGCGCGCTTCGGTGAGGTCAGGTGCGCTAAGCGCCGGATCCAGGTGGCTTCACACAAGGCTGGCTTCACCCAGGGCGAATAAGACTCAGCCGGCGAGCGACTCCTCGATGTCGGCTGCCAGCGCTTCGGGTTTGATCGTCGACTTATAACACTGGACGACTTTGCCGTCGGGGTCGATGAGGAACTTCGTGAAGTTCCATTTTATGTCCCCCCCACGAAGGCCCGCGTTCTCCGCCCTGAGCCAGGCGAACAGCGGATGGGCGTCGTCGCCGTTGACGAGGACCTTCGCAAACATCGGAAAGCTCACGTTGTAGCTGAGCGAGCAGAACGACTTGATCTCCTCCTCGTCGCCCGGCTCCTGGTTCCCGAACTGGTCACACGGGAAGCCAAGGACGACCAGGCCGCGATCGGCGTACCGCTCGTAGAGCGTCTCGAGTCCTTCATATTGCGGAGTGAAGCCCGCATTTCGACGCCGTGTTGACCACAAGCATGACCTTGCCCTTGTAGCCGGGCAGCTCCTGCGTCTCACCGTCGATCGTCGTCGCCTGAAAGTCGTGCGCGGTCGTCATAGCCCTCCTCGGGTCGTCGTCGTCAACCTCCGAGGCTAGCTCGACGCCGGCAAACGACGGCTGACTCGATCACCTGTCACCTCGCGCGGTCAGCCTGCGTACGGTGCAACTCGTGATCGGAGTTATGTGAGAAGCCGCTGACCGCGACCGATTGCGGCGCTGCCGGCACGTCGGAGGGCGGCCCAAAGGGTGACCTGGTTCGCGGTCAGTACCGGCTTGCCCAACTCGGCTTCCAGCGGCGCGATCAGGTCATAGGTGGGAAGGTTGGTGCAACTGGCGAACACGGCCTGGGCATCCGGGGAGTCGGCGTC
>JACCQS010000456.1 GCA_013814015.1 Geodermatophilaceae bacterium
TGTACGCGATCAACCTGGACCCCGACGCCTGGGGTCGCGGCCTCGGGCGCCACCTGCTGAGTGCCGCCACGGTTGAGCTGGTCGGACTGGGGTTCACCGAGGCAGTGCTGTGGGTGGCGACCGGAAATGCGCGGGCCCGCAGGTTCTACGAAGCCGCCGGCTGGTCCCACGACGGCGCCGAACGCACCGATCAGTCATTCGGGCCGCCGATCGCCGAGGTCCGCTATCGCCTGGTCGTACGGATCCAACCAAGTTGATCATCGGAACTCGCTCGGCACGCCGGCGGGCTCATCCGAGGAGGCCGCCGCCGCCGGGGCGGTCACGTCGTCGCCACCCGAATCACCTCCGCGGCCTCGGCCAGCAACGCGTCGGCGGCGGTCAGGCCGGTCGCTGCCAGGTAGGCGTCGACGAGCCGGTTGCCCACGGCGTAGCCGGCGCCGGTCGGCAGCCCGACCGGGGTCGCACCGAATCGGGCGGCGGTCGCGTCGCCGTGCACCCACGCCGCGAAGTTCTGCATGCCGGTCACCTGAAGGCCTGAGACCACCTTGGCGAACACCGCGTCGTCGTGCAGATGCGGCACACCGATGCGGGTGTACCCGAGTTCGTCGCCGTACAGCTGGCGGGCGAACGCGTCGGCCAGCCCCTCGGACACCACTTGCTCGCCCACCGTCACCGTCGCCGGGTTCCACACGACGGCGCTGCTGTAGCGGAGGTTGTGGTTCAGCTCGTGCACCGCCGTCGCCTCCAGCCGTACCAGGTTCTCCGGGTACGGCCAGAAGTTCAGGAACAGGTACCCGGACACGCCGCCATTCGCCGTCATCCCCAGGTTGGGTCCCATGAAGTGCGCGTCCCCAGGGTCACCGAGGACGACGAGCACGGTGATGTCTGGCACCGCAATGCCGGGAGTCGCCGCCAGCTGCACGGCGAGGGCGTCGTCGAGCGCGCGCCCGATCCGGCCCCACGCGTCGGCGTCGTGCAACGCCTCCGCTGCCTCCCGACACAGCTCCTCGTCGCGGTCGAGCGGGAACCCCGAGCCCATCCGGTGCATCGCGACGAGATCGACCTCGCCTGGAAAGTAGCGATACATCCCGGCGACGGGCCGCAGCATCTGCTCCAGCAACGCTGACCGCTGCTCCAGCGGGGCCACGAGAATGCCCCGCATCGCGGTGTAAGTGTCCAGCACCTCGATCGCCACCTTCGCAACGTTAAAGACTGACGCCGCGTCAAGGTCAAGCCCGATTCACTGCGCCACCCAAACGATCAAGCGCCGCAACGGGGCGCTGCCAACCAGTCGTGTGCCAGAAGAGGATCGTCTATCGAAGCGAGAACCGCTGTCAGGTCAGGATCGTCTGCGGTAGCAGCCGGGTGTCTGACCGAGCGTTCTGGTGAAGGTGTCGATGAACGCGCTGGGTGTTGACCATCCGCAGTGGTGGGCGGTCTGGGTGACCGTGGCTCCCTCGCTGAGGCGGATCATGGCGTGGAAGACGCGCAGCGTGGTCCGCCACTGCGGGTAGGTGGTGCCGAACTCTGTGCGGAACAGCCGGGCGAGGGTGCGTTCGCCGGTTGAGGTGTGGTGGGCCAGCCAGCGCATCGTCCGGGGTTGGGTCAGGTCCGACTCGACCAGCGAGCAGGCGGCGGCCAGTCGTTCGTCCTGCGCGGTAGGCAGCACGAGCGGCCGTATCTGGCTGTGCCGGAGCTGATCGCGCAGCACCGCTCGAAGGCGATGACTCTCGGGCGTCGAGAGCTTCTGGCTGGCGGCGGCGATGACGAGCTCGCGGGCCAGGGGCGAGACGGCGAGGAGCGTGGGCGCGTCAGCTGGCAGAGGTGCGGCGTCGACGGCGAAGCCCAGGGTGTGCAGCGAGGTCGGCCCGTAGAACCGGTGCTCGTGCCACACCCCGGCTGGGATCCACACCGCGCGGTCACGGGAGACCGCCCATGACCCGCTCTCGGTGCTGACTGCCAGCACCCCGGTGCTGACGTAGACGAGCTGGTGCTCATCGTGGCGGTGCCGGTCGATCCGTTCGCCCCCAACGCGCAGCTGGGTCGCCGTCGGCGCGGTGGCCTCCCGGCTGATCTGCGACACAAGTAGACAGGATAAGGGAAGCGGCCCCAATGTTTCCCGCCGACAGTGGCCGGGTGACGACATCCCCGACGGCGAGCACCGCAGCCGCTGACCCGACCCGGTCCCCGTGGTCACGAATGCGGGTGTGGGCCATCGCCCACGCCGTCGACGACTTCTACCAAGGCCTTGTCCCGGCGATGGTGCCGTTCTTCGTCCTTGAGCGCGGCTACAGCTACCTCGGCGCCTCGGGCCTGGCGCTGGCGGCCTCGCTCGGCAGCGCCCTGCCCCAGCTCGCCGTGGGCGTCCTCGCCGACCGGCACCGGCTGCCGTGGCTGGCGCCGCTCGGGGTGAGCATCGCCGGCGGTGGCGCCGGGCTGGCCGGTCTGGCCCCCACCTACCCGCTGGTCCTTGTCTTGTTGCTGTGCTCCGGGCTCGGGGTGGCCATGTTCCACCCCCCGGCAGGCCGCGACGCGCGCCTGCGCGCGGGGGACAGTGCCAGCGCGATGAGCTATTTCGCCGCCGGGGGCAGCGTCGGCTTCTTCATCGCCCCCGCCCTGGCCACCCCGGCACTGGCCGCGCTCGGCCTGGGCGCGACTGCCTTGTTCATCCCACCCGCAGTCTTGATGGCCTACGTATTGGTCCGGCACGATCGCCGCACCAGGCGCGCCCCGAGTACGACGAAGACGAGCCCCGGGGTCAACCGCACCGGGCTGTTTGTCGTCCTGGTCCTCGTCGAGGTCACGCGCTCGACCGTCTCGATCGGGGTCAACACCTTCGTGGCGCTGTACTGGATCTACCACCTCGGTGCGTCCGCAGCCCTCGGCGGCGCTGCGCTCACCCTCGAGCTGGCCGGGGGCGTGCTCGGCACCCTCGCCGGGGGTCGGATCGCCGACCGCATCGGCATGGTCCGCACTATCCAGCTCGGCAACGTGCTCCTTGCGCCGGCCCTGATCGGGATGCTCGCCTGCAAGGACGCGTACGCGGCGCTGCCCCTGGTCCTGATTGTCGGGGTGGTCACAAACATCCCCTTCGCCGTCCTGGTCAAGCTCGGCCAGGACTACCTCCCCAGCCGCCCCGGCACAGCCGCCGGAGTCACCCTCGGGCTCGCCGTCAGCGCCGGCGGGCTGTTCATGCCGCTGCTCGGTCTCGTCGCCGACCACCACGGTCCCCGCGGCGCCTTCGTGGTGCTAGCCGCCGTCCCGCTGTTCGCCATCGCCATGTCCACCGCACTTCGTAAGCCCGCGACCACGCCCACGTAACTGGTGGCGGTCGTGGCTACGACGCCGTGCAGACCCGAACTTGAGGAACCGATCATCGGCTCTGTCCGAGCCGGCACGCCTCGGCTGTGGCGTGCCGCGGCACCGCTTCCGGCGTCCCGATAGCCGAACCCCATGCGGCACGAGCCGAAGGGAGGAGCAGCCACCCGAGGTGTGACCCGCAGCGCTATTTGGCACCCGTCTCGCAGCACCAAAT
>JACCQS010000275.1 GCA_013814015.1 Geodermatophilaceae bacterium
GCGCGGCACCCTGGACCACCTGGCCCGGGCCATGTTCGGGCAGGACGCGCGGACCAGGTTCCGCCCCCACTACTTCCCGTTCACCGAACCATCCGCAGAGTTCGATGTCTGGTTCCCGCAGCACCGCGACGGCCCCCAGTGGGTCGAATGGGGCGGCTGCGGCATCGTCAACCCGCGCGTTCTGATCGCCTGCGGCATCGACCCCGCGGAGTTCGCCGGGTTCGCCTTCGGCATGGGGATCGAACGGACACTGCAATTCCGCCACGGCGTCAGCGACATGCGCGACATGGTCGAGGGCGACGTACGGTTCGCTCGCGCCTTCGGCGTCGATATCTGACGCACGGAGACCTGACCTCATGCGCGTACCGCTGTCCTGGCTTGCCGAATATCTGTCCCTGCCTGCCGGGGACGCGCTGTCCACGGTCACCGATGTCATGGTCCGGCTCGGCGTCGAGGTCGACGGGATCCATCGCGCCGACCTGACCGGGCCGATCGTCATCGGGCGAGTGCTCGAGGTCGAGGACCTTACGCAGTTCAAGAAGTCGATCCGTTACTGCCAGGTCGATGTAGGGGAGGATCAGCCCCGGGGAATTGTTTGCGGCGCAAGCAATTTCGTCGGCGGCGATCTGGTCGTGGTCGCACTTCCTGGTGCGGTCCTTCCCAGTGGATTCGCGATCGCCGCTCGTCGGACCTACGACCACATCTCCGACGGGATGATCTGTTCGGCACGCGAACTCGGTCTCGGCGACGAGCACACCGGCATCTTGGTGCTCGACCCCGACCTGACTGCCAAGCCGGGCTCAGCGGCGGTCACCGCGCTCGGTCTCGACGACCCGGTGTTCGAACTGGAGATCACTCCCGACCGGGGGGATCTGCTCTCGGTGCGCGGCCTGGCCAGGGAGATCGGTCTGGGCCTCGGGATCCCGAACACCGATCCCGGACGGCTTGACCCGCCGGTGACCGATGGTCAGCCGTCCTATGAGATCCGGGTCGAGGACGCCATGGGCTGCGACCGGTTCGTCGGGCTGGCCATGACCGGTCTCGATCCGAGTGCTACCAGTCCGGCCTGGCTGCAACGTCGGCTCGCCCAGGCCGGAATCCGGACGGTCAGCCTGGCCGTCGACGTGACGAACTTCGTCATGGTCGAACTCGGCCAGCCCATGCACGCCTTCGACCTGGATCTGCTCACCGGCCCGTTGGTGATCCGGCGAGCAGTGCCAGGAGAACGCCTTACAACCCTGGACGGCGCCCAGCGCAACCTGTCCGACGCCGATCTGCTGATCACCGACGACACCGGCCCGATCGGGCTCGCTGCGGTGATGGGCGGTCGGAGCACCGAGATCCATGACGCAACCACCAGCCTCCTGTTGGAGGCAGCGCACTGGGATCCGGTCACAGTCTCCCGCACCTCGCGTGGGCATGGGCTGTTCAGCGAGGCGGCTCGCCGGTTCGAGCGAGGGGTGGACCCGGAGATGACGACCGCCGCGATCGCTCGGGCCGCGCAACTGCTCACGCTGTACGGCGGGGCCCGCGCGGCTGGCGAGGTCGTCGATGTCGACAACCGGGTTCCGCGAGCCCCGGTGGTACTGGACGTCTCGTTGCCCTCCCGGGTGGCGGGGGTGGACTACTCCGCCGAGCACGTCCGCGACGTTCTGGTTCGGCTCGGCGCCAGCATCGACGGGGGGACCAGGGCCGAGGAACCACTGCGGGTGATGCCGCCGAGTTGGCGGATGGATCTGGTCGATCCGCATGACGTCGTCGAAGAGATCGTCCGGTTGTCCGGCTACGACCAGGTCCCCTCGGTGTTGCCGGTGGCCCCGGCCGGGCGCGGGCTGACGGCCGGCCAAAGGCGACGGCGAAGTATCGCCCGGTCGTTGGCCGATCAGGGGTACGTCGAGTCGCCGGCCTATCCATTCGTCGATCCGGCGGTCTTCGACGCGCTGCGCCTGCGGGATGACGACCAGCGCCGTACGGCGACCCGTCTTGCCAATCCGATCTCCGAGACCGAGCCGCTGATGCGGACAACGTTGCTGCCGGGCTTGCTCAAGACGTTGCGTCGCAACCTCGGCAGGGGCCAGCGTGATGTCGCGTTGTTCGAGATCGGATTGGTCGTACGGCCCACCGGGGAAGCTCCCCGCGCGCCGGTCGTCAGCGTGAGCGGCCGGCCCGATGACGAGCAGATCGCCCGCTTGGAGGCGGCGGTGCCGCGGCAACCATGGCGGGTCGGGCTGGTAGCCACCGGCGCTGCGGAACTTCCCGGGTGGTGGGGTCCAGGCCGACCGGCGGACTGGACCGATGTCCTCGCAGCGGTCAACCAGATCGGGATCGCCGCCGGCGTCACCATCAGCACCAGTGCCGACCAGCACCCACCGTGGCATCCGGGTCGGTGTGCGGCGTTGGTGGTCATTGGGACGGATGGTTCGGATCTGGTCGTCGGTCATGCCGGCGAGCTGCACCCAGGAGTTTGTGCTGCTCTGGAGGTACCGACCGGCACGGTCGCCGCCGAGCTGGAACTCGACCTGCTCCCGCCCGCGACATCAGCGACCGCACCGATGCTCTCGGCGTTCCCGCCGGTGCTGCTCGACGTGGCCGTCGTCGTGCCCGCGAGCGTCCCGGCAAACGACGTGGCGGTGGCCCTGCGGGACGGCGCGGGGGACCTCGTGGAAGAGGTCGCACTCTTCGACGTCTACACCGGTTCTCAGCTGGAAGAAGGGCAGCGGTCGCTGGCCTTCGCTCTCCAGTTCCGTGCCCTGGATCGGACATTGACCGTGGCCGAGGCGACTGCTGCTCGCGATGCAGCTGTCGCCGAGGCGCACCGACGTACCGGCGCGATCTTGAGGAGATAGCTTCACCCTTCGGCTCGCGGGCTGGGTAGCGTGACCTTGTGGCAGCGGGCAGCGAGGTGGAACCAATTAGCAGAACCCGGCCACCGCAGGACGGTACGGAGCGAGCCACGATGACCGGCCTGCTCGATTTCCTGCGAGCCACGGTGGTGAACAAGGTTGCCGGCCTCAGCGATGAGCAGGCCTTCCGAACACCCGTGAAGCCGTCTGTGCTCACCCCGGCCGGTGTGGTCAAACACCTCACCGGCACCGAGCGGTTCTGGTTCAGCATCGACTTCGCTGCCGCGGATGTGCCGTGGCCGTGGACCGACGAGGATCCGCATGAGAATTTCCCGATCTCGTCGGCGGACACGCTGGCGGGGATCGTGGCCGACTACGACGACGAGTGCGAGCGTTCCCGCCGTGTTGTCGCCGAGGCCTCGCTGGACGATCAGGCCCGAGGACCGGAGATGTGTTTCACCTTGAGGTTTGCGCTGGCTCACATGGTCGAGGAGACCGCTCGGCATTGTGGACATCTCGACCTGTTGCGCGAAGCCATCGACGGCCAGGTCGGCATGTAGCTGGAAGTCGTCGCTCTGCGTCGCGTTCGGTAGCCCAAAGTTCTTGAAAGTTTTTGTGCTGCATGTCTTCTGAGGGTCCGATATTGTCAGACCCTGTCGTTATGTTTCGGGTATGTCCCTCGCGGAATTGCCGGCACCGGAGTCGCCGGCTGCGCCGCTGTCGGTGATCGACGCTGCGCGGGAGGCAGTGGCTGCGGCGTACGGGCAGCCGGTGTGGCGGTGCACCGACAGCGACCTGGTCGAGGAGATCAGCGCGGCGTTGGCGTTGCGTGCCCAGGCCGATGCGGTGCTGTTGACCCGGCTGGCCGAGGCGGAGTCTCGGGACCTTTGCAAGCGACGCGGTTTTCGGTCCATGCCGGCCTGGTTGCGTGCCGCACACCGCCTTGCACCCGGCGAGGCCTGCGGCTTGGTGCGTACGGCGGTGGGCCTGAGGGATCGGGTCGCGGCCACCGGTGCAGCGCTGGGCGCCGGTGACATCTCCTACGGTCAAGCCAGGGTCATCGATGCGGCCATCGACACGTTGTCCAAGGACCTGCCCGAGGCCGCGCTGATCGAGGGTGAGCAGATCCTGCTCGACCAAGCCGGGGCTCATGACCCGGTCGGGTTGGCTCAGATCGGGGAGCGGCTGTTCGCGATCCTCGACCCGGTCGGCTACCAGCAGGCACAGGAGGACAAGGTCGAAACCGGCGAGCGGGGAGCTTACGCCGAACGAGGGTTCACCCTCACCCCGGACACGATCGGTTCCGGGTCGCTGATCCGGGGCAGTGGCTGGGTTGGCGGCGACGCAGTGATCGCGGCCGCGCTGGATGCCCTGGCCGCCCCGCGACCGACCGATGACACCGGGCCCGACCTGCGCAGTGCAGCCGCCCGCCGCTACGACGCCCTGCACGAGTTGTGCCGGCGAAGCCTGCACGCCGCGCCGACCGGCTCCGGGGACGGCGGAAAGGTCCAACTGCGGGTCACCGTGCCGTTGGAGGTCCTCGAGCACCGGCTGACCGGCGCAGGCAGCGTCCTTGACGCCGGGCAGATCCTGTCTCCGGCACTCGCGCGTCGGTTGGCCTGCGACGCCCAGCTCATCCCGATCGTCCTGGGCTCCGCGAGTCAACCGCTGGATGTCGGCACCCAGCAGCGCTGCTTCACCGGGGCGCGCCGAATTGCGGTCGAGGAACGCGATGGCGGCTGCGTGATGCCCGGCTGCTCCCGCCCGGCCGCGTGGTGCGACGTGCACCACCTGTTGCACTGGGCCGACGGCGGCTCGACCGCGGTGGATAACGGCGCCTTGGCCTGCGGGGAACACCACCCCCTGTTCGAAACCGGTGACTGGCGACCTGAGCTGATCAACGGCCGGATCTGGGTCCGACCACCACCCACGATCGACCCGGACCGTAAGCCCAGAATCAACCACCTCCACCGACCGCTACCGCTGCGCCGCTGAGGCGCGGTCAGCCACCGGTCCTCGCGAGACGAAGCACGTCCTCGGCGCAACCCCAGCCGAGGGTGACACCTGAGCCGCCGTGCCCGTAGTTGTGCAGCAGGCGCGCCCGGCCGGGTCCGGTAGGCGATTCCTGGACCAGCACCGTCGGCCGGGCCGGCCGGAGACCGACCACGTGCTCGAGCACCTCTGCGCCGGCCAGCCGAGGCTCGATCTGCTCGCAGCGCGCGAGGATCGACTCGGCCGCGGCCAGGTCCACCTCGGTGTCCCAGCGATGCTCGTCCAAGGTCCCGCCGAGAATGCAGTCCTCGGTCCGCGGGTGGATGTAGGCCCGACCGGCCGGATGCTGCTCGTCACGCATGGACAGGGTCAACCC
>JACCQS010000465.1 GCA_013814015.1 Geodermatophilaceae bacterium
CGGTGCTCACGCCTCCCAGCGTCTCAGGTGCCTCCGACAGATGCCCGCGGATATCGGCCAGGAATCTTCGATTGCCTGCCTGCGACCCACCACACCTGCAGCGGGCCGCGGCCTTCGGTGATCGTGAGCGCCCTGGGTGCACTGTCACTACACCCCCGGCGCTCACGATCTTCGATCACTGGCGCTCATCCGAGTTGGGGCCGACGGCGGCCGTGTCCGGTTGCCTGCTCGAAGGCATGCCCGAGCTGCAACACGAGCAGATCCGCAAGGTGTGGACCGACGATCTGCAGCCCTACTGGCAGCCCGGCCCTAGTGAATCCAGCGGGTACGGACAGGGCCGGCGATCCGGTGGCCGAGATCAGGTAGGCCGACCGCATCCAGGCCAGGTAATCCGACTGCTCGACGCCAGCGATCTCGGTGGGGTACTCCTGTTCGATTGGGAACGGCGAGACCTGGGTGACCGGCAGCAGCAGCGCGTCATAGGTCTGGAAGAACTCCCGTACCCGATGGAACAGCGCGGTGTGCAGCACTTCCGCACGGCCGACGTCCGGTCCGCTCAGGGCCTGGCCCTGGGCGATGTTGTCGGCCAGGCTCGCCTTGAGCTGATCGCCGTGTTGCCGGATGAGGTTGGCGTGAGTGAGCTGGAACTGCCAGGCCCGCAACGTACGGAACACCTCGTCGGCACCGGTCACGTTCGGAGTCGCCGCCTCGATGACCGCACCGGCGTCTGCGAATACCGGAAGTGCCTCTTCGAGAACGTCGAGAATCTCCGACTCGACGGCAAACTGAGCCCCGAGGTCCGGCGACCAGGCCAACCTCAGTCCGGTGAGGTCGTGCTGGAGGTCGGTGTCGAAGGCCGATCCTGAGGTCTGCAGGGCGATCGGGGAGCGGGGATCGGGGCCGGCGATCACCGAGAGCATCAGGGCCGCGTCGGCGACCGTACGAGCCATCGGCCCCTGCACGCCCATCGTGGCCCAGCCGGCCTTGGTCGGGTACGTCGGAACCCGGCCGGGCGAGGGGCGCAGGCCGACGACGTTGTTCCACGCGGCGGGATTGCGCAATGAGCCGCCCATGTCGCTGCCATCGGCCAACGGTTGGAAGCCGCAGGCCAGCGCGACGGCGGCGCCGCCACTGGACCCGCCGGCGGATCGGCCCGGGTCGTAGGCGTTGCCGGTCGGGCCGAAGACTGGATTGAACGTGTGCGATCCCGCCGCGAACTCCGGGACGTTGGTCTTCCCGGTGGTCACGACTCCGGCCTCGTGCAGTCGCTCGATGATCAACTCGTCGGTCTCTGGCACGAAGTCGGCATGGACCGGCGAGCCGAACGTGGTCAGTATCCCGCCGGTCAGGTGGGTGTCCTTGTGCGCCATGGGCAGGCCGTGCAGTACGCCAACCTCGCGCGCCTCGGCGAGTTGGCGATCGGCCGCATCGGCTCCGGCCAGCGCGCGATCGCCGTCCAGGTTCACGATCGCGTTCACGGTCGGGTTGAACCGCTCGATCTGGTCGAGATGGGCCTGCATCACCTCGCGGGCACTCACCTCGCGGGTCCGGATGGCCGCCGCCAGTTCCCGGGCGGTACGGAAGACCAACTCGTCGGACACGGTGCCGAGACTGCCACGAACCAGTTCAGCTCGGGAGGTAGCGTCGCGGCTGAGTCAGCAAGGGCCGGTTGGCAGATTGTTATCCACCGTGGACAGTTACCGCGTGGTGTGGCCGAGAAAGTGGACGGGGCCCCCGTTATCTCTGATTTCGGTCCTGTGTGCTTGGTTGGCGCTGGGGACTGTGGGATGTACGAGCAGCGGCCAGATCGCGCAAGGAACGCTCGTCATCGCTACCGGGGAGACCTCCGGTGTGTACTACCAATACGGCAACGGCCTGGCCAATGCCTTGGCCGACCAGCTTCCCGATGCAGACCTCGAGGTCCTGGCCTCGGGCGGATCGGTCGACAACATCGAGCACCTGGCCAGCGGCTCTGCCTCGATTGCCTTCGCGCTGGCCGATACGGCGGCCCAGGCGGTCAATGGCGAGGCGCCGTTCGAGGATCCGGTTGCGCTGAAAGCTATCGCTCGGCTGTACACCAACTCGGTGCACGTCGTGGTCCGCGCCGACAGCGCTGCTGAGCGGCTGTCCGATCTCGACGGGCAGACGGTTTCGGTGGGAGCTCCGGGGTCGGGTACCGAGGTCACGGCGCGCCGAATGCTCGAGGTAGCTGGCCTGTCCAGCTCAGAGCAGGTCGGTCCGGAACCAGTCTTGCGCAGCCTCGGGCTGGCGGAGTCAGCTCAGGCGCTCGAACGAGGTGACATCGACGCCTTCTTCTGGTCCGGCGGACTACCGACTCCCAATATCACGGAGCTGGTCGCGACGATCGATGTACGGCTGCTGCCTACCGAGGACCTGCTGGAGCCGATGCGGGTTCGGTTCGGGGCCTTCTTTGTCGAGCAATCGATTCCGGCCAGCATCTATGGGCTGGCCGGTGATGTCAGCACGATCGGGGTGCCCAACCTGCTGCTGGTCCGTCCGGACATGCCTGACGACCTGGCCGAACTGCTCACCAGCACGTTGTTCAGCGCTCAGGCCGCACTGATCGAGGCGCACCCGGAGGCGCGCTATCTCGATCGACGGACGGCCATCACTACCGCGCCGGTGTCGTTGCATCCGGGAGCGCGGCGGTACTTCCAGGACGCCCAGCCATGACGTCGTTGGAGTGATTCTCGACCGACGGTGCCATCGATGGGGTTGCGTCGGGCGCGACAGGATCGCCGGCGTGAGTTGCCTCAGCATCCACGAGTGCAGGCAGTTCGACCTCCGCGACCAGGCCGTGCGGGTCCCGGGACCGTAGGGACAGTAATCCGCCGCACCGTTCGGCGAGGGTGTGCACGATGGCCAGACCCAGGCCGGAACCGGCAACGTTCTGCTGGTCTGGTCCGCGCCAGTATCGTCCGGTGGCCAGAGCGCGCTGACCCGCGGTCAGCCCCGGACCCTCGTCGGTGACACGGACCAGGATGGGGCCAGCTTTACGCTGCTCGACCGTGACGGTGACCGTCCCACCTGGAGCGAACCGAATTGCGTTGTCCAGTAGAGCATCCAGGACGTGATCCAGCGCACCACTGGGTGCCAGGACCCAGGTTGGCTCTGACGCTTCAAGAACTAGGCCCACATCGGCGCGCTCGGCCAGGTGGCTCCAGGCCCGCAGCCGGTCTCGGGCAGATCGCGACACGTCAACGGCGATCCACGCGAGTGTGTCGCCCTCCGCACGTGCGAGCGCGAGGGTGTCGTCGAGCAACTGGGTGAGTCGATCCATCTCGACAATGGCCTCACGGCCCAGGCTACGGTCGGCGTGAGGCACGGAGTCGGCAAGGTCCTCGACCCGTAGCCGCAGCGCACTGAGTGGGTTACGGAGTTGATGCGAGGCATCCGCGATGAGCGCGCGCTGTTGGGTCAATGACCGACTGACGGCGGCGGCCATCGCGTTGAAACCGAGCGTGAGCTGCCGGAGTTCAGGCGGACCAGACTCGACGGGCACGCGTGCGTCGTAGTTTCCGCCGGTCAATGTCTGGACTGCCTCGTCCAGGCGGTGCACCGGCCGCAGTATCCATCGGCTGAGCGGGACGGTGAGCAGGCCGGCTGCCGCGACAGTCAGCAGGCCGGCGCCGACCAACAGCGCCCAACGGGTCATGATCGCTTCTCGGGCGCGCTCTGTGGGGGAGACCGTGACCACTGCACCGACGACCTGACTGCCCTGCAGGACAGGGGCGGCCACGGTGACCGGACCGCTTCGCCACGGGAAGATCGTAGGAGGCATCTGCGGACCACGACCGAGCAGAGCGGCGCTCCGCTCAGGTGCCTTCGCCGCAACCGGCCGTGTCTCGTTGCCGCTGTCCGAGCCAGCGGAGAGCAGTAGTTCACCCGCTGCGTCGAAGACGTCCACGCGAATGTCGTAGACGTCGGCGTATGCATCCAACTCGGTCTGAACGGTACGGATGTCGCCACGAGCCAGCGCCGGAGCGGTGAGTTGCGCGAACCGGGACGCGTCCGCGGCCCGATCGATGAACAGTTCCTGCGTCGTGGTCTCGGCGTAGCTGAACCCGAGCGGCAGGCCAACCGCGACCAGGACGCCGGCAACCAGCGTCAGGAACAGCAATGACAACCGGCGTCTCATGTCCCGTTGCTCCGGGCATCCACCAATAACCGGTACCCCACCCCGCGCAAGGTGCCGATGAGTGGGGGGTCCCCGAGCTTGGCCCGGAGGGTCGCGACATGGACGTCGAGCGTTCGGGTTGACCCGAACAACGTCGCCCCCCAGACCTTGTCGAGAATTTGCTCTCGAGTGACGATCTCACCGGAGGCCAACACCAGTTCAACCAGGACCCCGAACTCTTTGCGGGTCAATGGGATCGTGATGTTGTCGCGGCGCACTTCGCGGCTGGTGAGATTGATGTCAAGCGGAGCCAGGGCCAGTCGCTGATGCGGGCCAGCGGTCGGTGAGTCGGCCGGTGTGACCGGCGCGCTGAGCGCTGAATGCGAGCGGCGTAACACTGCCTCGATGCGAGCCAGGAGTTCGGCTGTGCTGTAAGGCTTCACGACGTAGTCGTCGGCACCTATCCGAAGGCCGGCGATTCGATCCCGTTCCTCGGTCCGGGCGGTCACCGCGATGATCGGCACGTTGCTGCGTCGGCGGATCGCACGGCAGACGGCCAGTCCGTCCAGGTCGGGCAGTCCCAGGTCGAGCAGCACTATGTCGGTCGGGAGTTGCGCTGACCCTGGGGCAAAGTGGGCGATCGCGTCAACTCCCCGCGCTACCCGGATCACGATGGCGCCATGCCGGCGCAGCCGCTCGGCCAAGGCTGCCGCAACACGATCATCGTCCTCGACGACCAGGATCCGCATCGGGCCTCCTGTTCGGAGAAGCGTCGCGCGAAAGAAACGTTAGGGATACATCAAATCGGAGGCAACCGAGGACCTACGGTCTCCGATGCTGCCAGGTTTACCTCAAACGTGTGAGGAGGGCCACAGCGCGATGTCAGCTGACTCGGCGCAACCAGCCCTCGAGCCCGGCCGCCGTCCCAGCGCCGGGCGATCCGACGACGCCGTCGGTCAGCACGAGGACGACACCGGCCAGGAGGTCGAGTCCCCACCGGAGAGGCTGACGTTGGCCGACGATGTGCCTGTTGAGGCCGAGGGGGAGCGGCCGGCCCGGACACTCAGCGGTCGCCTGCAACTCGCGCTGAGCGCCGTGGCCGCGCTGGTGTCGGTGTACGCGCTCTACAACGTGTTCTCGCCATTCACGGTCCTGCCGTACCGGATCATCTTCCTCGCGGTCGTGCTGCCGCTGACGTTCCTGCTGTACCGGCCGGCGTTGAGCATCCTGCGGCGGCGCAAAGGCGGAGCGGACGCCGAAGCCAGCGGAACGGACGGGGGCACGCGGCGACCGGATCGGCCGACGCTGTGGGACTGGCTGCTGGCAGGGCTGTCGATCTTTGTCACCTTGTGGCCCTTGATCGGGGGCTTCGACGCCTACCTGGCCCGCAGCTTCGCGCCGTTCATCATTGATGTCGTCTGCGGGTTCGCCGTCGTCGCCCTCGTGCTCCTGGCGACCTGGCGCACGGTCGGTCCGGTGCTGCCGATCATCGTCGCGGTCTTCATCCTCTACGCCTACTTCGGCGCCCTCATCCCGGACGGCTGGCTGATCGGGCACCGCGGATACGGGCTGCCGCGGTTGACCTCGCAGTTCGTCATGGGTACGGAGGGCACCTTCGGCGTCCCGCTGGACGTCGCCGCGACCTACATCATCCTGTTCACGATCTACGGCGCGGTGCTGGAGCTGTCCGGGGCCGGCCAGTTCTTCCTGGACATCAGCCTTGCCGCGTTCCGCAAATCCCGTACGGCCCCCGGTCGTACGGTCACGATGGCCGGCTTCCTGTTGGGCACCGTGTCGGGATCCTCGACCGCGACGACGGTCAGCCTCGGCTCGGTGGCCTGGCCGATCCTCAAGCGAGCGGGATACCCGCGCGAGGCCGGTGGCGGGATCCTGGCCGCGGCCGGTATCGGCGCAATCCTGTCGCCACCGACCTTGGGCGCGGCGGCGTTCATCATCGCCGAGCTACTGCGAGTCTCCTACCTCGAAGTGCTCGGTTACGCGCTGATCCCGACCCTGCTGTACTACCTCGGAATCTTCCTGGCCATCGAGTTCGATGCGCGCCGGTTCGGCGTACGCGAGATCGAGATTCCACAGCAGGGCTTTTGGAAGCTGTTGGGCCGCTTCGGTTATCACTTCAGTTCGTTGATCATCATCGTGGTGCTGCTGGCGCTGGGTCAGTCAGCGTTCAAGGCGGTCGTGTACGCGTCCGTGCTCGCTTTCCTCCTGTCTTTCCTGGACAGGCGGCACCGGATGACTCCGCCCAGAGTCTTTGCCGCACTTGCCAAGGGGGCATCCGGCGTCCTGCCCGTGGCGGCGACCTGCGCGGCCGCGGGGCTCATCGTCGCGGTGCTGACGATCACCGGGCTC
>JACCQS010000483.1 GCA_013814015.1 Geodermatophilaceae bacterium
CAGCCGGAACCGCGCTGCAGGCCTGCGATCTTGGCGGCGTCGCGCAAGGACAGAAGGTGCTGATCACCGGCGCGTCCGGCGGAGTCGGCAGCTACGCCGTCCAGCTCGCCAAGTCCCTCGGAGCCGAAGTGACCGGCGTGTGCAGCGCTTCGAAAGCCGACCTCGTACGGTCGCTCGGCGCCGACCACGTCATCGACTACGCCAAGAACGACTTCGCCGATGGTGGTCAGCACTACGACGTGATCATCGACATCGCCGGCAACCCCAAGCTGGCCCGACTCCGTCACGCGCTGACCCGGACCGGGACAGCCGTCATCGTCGGCGGCGAGGAAGGCGGCAACGTCACCGGCGGCTTCGGCCGATCCCTGCGGGCCCCGTTCGTGTCGCTGTTCGTAGGCCAGCGGCTGGCCATGCTGGCCTCCAAGGAGCGCGCCAGCGACCTCGAACGGCTCACCCCGCTCATCGAGGCCGGCAAGGTCACGCCGAGCGTCGACCGCACTTACCCGCTGGCCCAGGTCCCGGACGCCATGCGTCACCTCGAAGCCGGCAAGGCCCGCGGAAAGCTCGCCATCACCATCTGATCGACATACGGCTGCCCACAGGCGGTCGCCACCACTCCGGAACATCCGCCCAAGGAGGGCATCGTGTCTCTAGCCACCCCCTATCCCACCCAACTCGACTTCCGCGGAGAGCGGGAGATCGCCCGGTGGCGACCGCTCGTGCAGTGGTTCCTCGCAATACCGCAGCTGTTCATCGTCTACGCGCTAGGCATTTTGCGCGGTTTCCTGACGTTTATCGCCTTCTTCACCGTCGTGTTCACCCGGCGCATCCCGCGTCCACTCTTCGACGCAATCGCCATGACCTTCCGCTACGAATGGCGCGCCGTGAGCTACGCGCTCTTCCTGCGGGAGGACTACCCGCCCTTCGACTTCCAGCCGAATGCCGCTGACGACGGCGTCGATCCGCACACCGTCGTGACGTTCAGCTATCCCGAGAAGATGTCGCGCTGGCAGCCCCTGGTCAAGTGGCTGCTCGCCATTCCGCATTACCTGGTGCTGGTCGGGTTGAGCATCGCAGCGATGTTCGTCGTGATCGCCGGGTTCTTCGCCGTACTCATCACCGGTGAATATCCGCTGGGGCTGCGCGATTTCCTGGTGGGTGTCTATCGCTACAACGTTCGGGTTCAGGCCTACGCGGGACTGCTCACCGACCAGTACCCGCCGTTCAGCCTGAAATGACGGATCCGTTGCACGGCGGGCGGATGGCCGGCAAGACGGTGCTCGTCACCGCCCAGTCCGAGGTACGGCGGCTTGCCGACGAGGTACTCACATCGCTTCCCCGGATTGATGTGCTGGTCAACAACGTCGGCGGCTACTGGAACACCCGGCACGTCACCGCTGACGGTCTCGAGCACACCTTCGCCCTCAACCATCTCGCGCCGTTCCTGCTCACCAACCTGCTCCTCGACCGGTTGAAGGAGACCGCCCCGGCCCGCGTGGTCACGGTCTCGTCCAACGCGCAGGCCATGGGGCGCATCGACTTCGACGACCTGCAGGGCGAGGAGTCCTACTCCGGTTCACGGGCCTACGACCAGTCCAAGCTCGCGAACGTCCTCTTCAGCTACGAGCTCGCCAGGCGGCTCCGGGGCACGTCCGTCACCGCCAACGCCTTGCACCCCGGCGTCGTGAGCACATCCTTCGGAGCCGAGGACCCCGGCCACGTCCAGCGAATGTTCGTACCCTTCATGCGGCCCTTCATGAAGGCCCCGGCCCAGGGCGCCGTCACGTCAGTCCACGTGGTCTCCGCTCCCGATCTCCAAGAGCTGACCGGCCGCTACTTCGCCAACAGCAAACTCAAGCAGTCCTCGAAGCGCAGCTACGACCAGGCCGATGCGGCACGACTCTGGCAGGTGAGCACCAATCTGGTCGGCCTGACTTGGCTGTCTGAACCTCCCCGGTACAAAGCGCGAGGCCATCGCAAGAAGGTCTAGCCGGACGAGCCGGCTCGGGTCAGGAGTCTGCCCAGGTTGCAAGCGGCCTCACGCAGCTCGGTCGGGGACACGATGCGGTACGGCGCCTGGATCGCGGTGAGGTGCCGGGCGTACCAGTACGGCTCGTCGGTCGTGCCCACGAGCCTGGTACAGCCGGCATCAGTCGCCTCCAGCCGACCGAGGCCGCGGGACAGCCACCCGGTGACCTGCTCCATTGGTGCGTCGATGACGACCTCCACGTCGTAGCGCCAACCCATGCTCAGGTGCTCGAGGATCGTCGCGATCGGGTCGAGGTCGTCGGGCGGCGCGAACTCCTCGTCCAATACGACGGCGGAGGTGACCCGGTCGACGCGCAGCACCCGCCGGGCCGCCTTGGTATGGGACCAACACAGCAGATACCACCGGCCCCGCCACACAGCCACGGCCCACGGGTCGATCTCCATGGGCCGTTCGTGGCGCAGCCGGTAGGTGATGCGCACCCGACGGCCGGCCTCCGCTGCCCGCACCAGGATGGCGGTGGTCTCCGGATCGGGCGCCGGGGTCGCTAAGCCCGTCTGCGCCGTGGTCACCCCGCGCAACGCTGCGACCGACTCCGCGATCGAGGTCGGCAGCAGACGGACGATCTTGCCGATCGCGCTGCCCGCCGGGTCGTCGGCATCTGTGGCGCCGCGCCGACCTTCGAGCACCGCCATCACGAGCCCGAGCGCCTCGGCCGAAGACAGCATCAGCGGCGGCAGCCGGTTGCCACGGCCAAGGCGGTAGCCGCCGTAGCGTCCCGTCGTTGACTCGATGGGGATGCCGGCGTCGCGGAGCAGACGAACGTAGCGGCGCACGGCCCGGTCGGTGATCTCGAGCTTGCGGGCAAGACGCTGCGCTGAGACACCGGGGCTGTCCTGCAGGACCTCGAGGGCAAGCAGCGCCCTGGCGGTCGGGCTTGCGCTCTCCATCTTCGCCTCGTCCTCGTTCCCGGACGTATAACGTCCGGAATAGACAGTAGCGTGCCCGCCATGGACTCAATCACCTTTCGAGAGCCGCCGGTCGCCGGAGACGAGATCGAGCTGCTCCTGGGCATCCTGGACCGCACCCGAAGTGTCCTCGCCTGGAAGTGCGGAGGGCTGGACGCAGCGGGTCTGCGGGCGACCCTCGGTCCGTCCGCCGTGACCCTGGGCGGTCTGCTCAAGCACATGGCCCGGGTCGAGGACGATGTGTTCGCCGTACGACTGTTCGGCCGCGACCCGGCGCCGCCGTGGGACGCGGTCGAATGGGCCTGGGAGTGGGGCAGCGCCGCCGACGACACACCGGAGGAGTTGTTCGGGCTGTGGCAGGAGGCGGTCGAACGCTCCCGGGCCTGCGTTGCCGAGGCGCTGACCCGCGGTGACATGGGCCAGCCGGTCCACCTCACCAACTCCCCAGACGAGCACGCCAACCTGCGACGGCTCGTGGTCGACATGATCGACGAGTACGCGCGCCACAACGGCCAGGCCGACTTGATCCGCGAGTCGGTGGACGGTCTGGTGGGCGAGGATCCGCCGTAGCCATGATGGCGGCTATGCAGGCACCCATTCGGGCCGAGCAACTGACCATCCTCCCTGCCAACGAGGCCTCAGGAGACGACCTCGATGCCGTCTTCGGCACCGCCGACTATCCGGGCCGGTGCCGGTGCCAGCGGTTCAAAGTCGTCGGCTGGTTCTGGCGCGACACCACGCAGGACGAGCGGATCACCATGCTCCGGGGCCAGACCGCCTGCGGCAACCCGGGCGCCACAGCGACCAGCGGGCTGGTGGCCTACGTCGACGACGAGCCGGCCGGCTGGGTGGCGGTAGAGCCGCGGACGGCCTACCCCAAAC
>JACCQS010000489.1 GCA_013814015.1 Geodermatophilaceae bacterium
TCATCGCAGCGATGGTGCTTGCCGTTTTGCTCGCGATCGTGGTCGGCGTTGTGTCCGCGGTTCGCCAGTACAAGGCCAGCGACTACGTCTTCACCGTCGTTGCCTACATCCTCATCGCGCTGCCCACGTTCTGGTTCGCGGCGTTGCTCAAGGAGTTCGTGGCGATCGGGATCAACAATCTCGCCGGTGACAAGATCTTGTTCACGTTGGGCGACGAGACGCCAGGTATCTCGTCGTACGGAACGACGTCGATGATCTTTTGGGATCGCATGGGGCATCTGGTCCTGCCCACCCTGTCGCTGGGCCTGCTGACGTTTGCTGCCTGGAGCCGGTTCCAGCGAGCGTCCATGCTGGACGTGCTGTCGGCCGACTACATGCGACTGGCCCGCGCCAAGGGACTGCCCTGGCGTCGAGTGATCGTCAAGCACGGCCTGCGAAACGCGCTGATCCCGTTGACGACGGTGGTCGCCATCGGCGTCGGTGCCATCTTCGGCGGGGCGATCGTCACCGAGCAGGTATTCGTCTGGCATGGGATGGGCGAATACCTCATCCAGGAAGGGATCGGAAAGAACGACATCAACGTTGTGCTCGGCTGGCTGCTGGTCTCCGCATTCTTCGTCGTCATGTTCAATCTGATTGCCGACCTGCTCTATGCCGTCCTCGATCCGCGCATCAGGCTCAGTTAACCCTCGTGGAAGGTCGATGATGTCCACCACCGAAGACCGGCTCGCCACTCAGGGCTCAGCAGATCCAGAGGCAGCCCACAACGAGGTCGCCGCAGTTCAGCCCGGAGCCGGAGGTGCTCCTCCACCCGGCGCGGCCAAGGGCGCGGGCGAGTCGGCGCCGGTTGATCGAGAATTCACCGTCGAGGCCCGCAGTCAGCGGCAGCAGATTCTCAGCCGGTTCTTCCACAACAAACTCGCGATGACCGGTCTGGTGGGCTTTTTGCTGTTGCTCGCCTTCGGCTTCGTCGGGCCGCTGATCTATCGGGTCAACTATCTCGATCTGAGTTCGGCGGCACAGTCCGTCCCGCCCGGAACCAACCAGGGGGGCCGTGTGTACCCACTGGGCAGCGACGCGATCGGGCGTGACCTGTTGGCCGGGCTGATGCTGGGCATCCAGCGCAGCACGCTGGTCGTTATCATCGCCGTCGTCATCTCGCTGGCCCTGGGGCTCTTTGTCGGGGCCCTGGCCGGGTACTTCGGAAAGTGGATCGACAACACCCTGATGCGGTTCGTCGACCTGATTCTCACGATTCCGCTGCTGGTGGTGCTGTTGATCGTGGCCAGCAACTTCCCGAACGCGCGGACCGCCGTCGGGGTGGCCATCATTCTCGGACTGTTCGGCTGGCTGGATCTGTCCCGCATCGTCCGCAGTCAGTTCCTGTCCTTGAAAGAACGGGAGTTCATCGAGGCCGCCCATGCTCTGGGCGCTTCGAACTGGCGGATCATCACTCGCCACCTGATCCCGAACTCGCTGGGGACCATCATCGTCTGGACCACGCTGGCAGCAGCAGGGGCAATCCTGGCCGAGGCGACCCTGACCTTTTTGGGCTTCGGCGTCGGCCCTCAGGACACGTCCCTGGGTGCCCTGATCTCCGACGGCGTCCAGGCCGCAAGCACTCGGCCGTGGCTGTTCTACTTCCCGGGGTTGATGTTCCTTCTCATCGTGCTGGCCATCAACCCCATCGGTGACGGGATCCGAGATGCCTTTGACCCGTCCAACAAGCGAGTCCGCGCCTGAGCGCGTCCCTGCCCACTCCAGCGACAGGACACCACGCCCCATGACATCAGGCCCTTCGACAACGCTGAGCCCCGCCCCCGGTGGCGCACCGGCGGCATCCACCTCGGCGTCGGACACGCTGCTGGAGGTCACCGACCTCAACGTCCGCTTCCCCACCGAGGACGGCATCGTGCACGCCGTACGCGGTGTGACCTACACCCTGCGCTCGGGTGAGGTGCTGGCCGTTGTGGGCGAGTCAGGATCCGGCAAGTCAGTGACCTCGCTGGCCATCATGGGACTGTTGCCGGCCTCGGCCGACATCAGCGGTTCGGTGCGCTACCGCGGGACCGAGCTGCTCGG